>JANMMV010000541.1:0-2683 GCA_031373565.1 Saprospiraceae bacterium | reverse complement strand
TAGACCAACTGCGATGTCGATCAAATTTCCTTTTAGCGCAAACGCCTTAAATTCTTGTAACATAATGTTTTGTTTTTAATTGTTTTGAAAGTACAAACATATCTAATTTTTAGATATATAGGTAGTTGAATGTGTGTAATTTTACGATAATTTTGAATATTATCTAAGGATCGGGCTTGCTTTGATGGTATCCTTTATGATAATTGGTCCATCAAAAGCAGGCTTAATAGGCTTGGGCGGAAATGGTATCGTACCTGACAATTCCATAAAATAGTCCGCTGCGATCATTGAGTCAGTATAGATAACCGCTAATTGTATCGTGGAAGATCGACATTCAGCTTTCAGCGTACTCCTATATTCAGCCACTCTATTATCAAGGGATTCGCGGATACGATTATTACTTTCTAAAGATAGATCTTGGTTATCACATGATAGTAGACAGAAAAAAGCCAGGGATATGCAGATTAATTTCATATCAATAACTTATCAATTGTTCAATCTCAGCAATCCGTACTTTCTTGATTGAGTCGACAGCATATTTGAATGTGGTGTCTTTTTCGATTAGGCAGATTGAATCTTGCGTTATCTTTTCTTTGCTCATCGAAACATTATATAAGCTATCTACGACGACGCGTTCTTCTGGAGTGAGGTTATTGTCTGATCGCCCACAACTCGTCATCAAGATTAAAAAAAATACAATCTCAAACGCTGGGTTACTCCTCATACTGCTCCAAATTCTTTTTCTTTAATTCAAAATTACGACCCAAGTACACTCTTCTGACTACTTCATCGGCTGCTAACTCTTCAGATGTGCCAGCCTTGAGAATATTGCCTTCAAACATGAGGTAAGCTCGATCTGTGATAGAAAGCGTTTCTTGTACATTGTGATCGGTTATCAAGATACCGATATTTTTTGTCTTGAGTTTGGCAACTATAAATTGGATGTCTTCTACTGCGATAGGATCAATGCCAGCAAATGGTTCATCCAACAAAATAAATTTGGGATTGCTAGCCAGTGACCGCGCTATTTCTGTTCTCCTTCTCTCTCCTCCAGATAGAGAGTCCCCTACATTCTTACGTACTTTTTGCAGTCTAAATTCAGCAATTAGTGACTCCAGTTTTTCGTATCTATCTGATTTATTCATATCCATCATCTCAAGTACGGCAAGGATATTATCTTCTACAGATAGCTTTCTGAAGACACTAGGCTCTTGCGGTAGATAACCAACGCCCTTCTGCGCTCGTCGATACATCGCATCATTTGTTACTTCTTTTTCATCGAGAAATACTGAACCACCGCTAGGCTGAACAAACCCTACCATCATGTAAAAAGTAGTTGTTTTTCCAGCACCATTGGGACCTAACAAGCCGACTATTTCACCTTGATTTACTTCTATGGAGATACCATTGACCACTTTGCGTGCGCCATATGTTTTTGATAAATTATCTCCTCTGAATACCATGATGATTAGTTCTTACCTTTGTTGTTAATATTGGGTTGTAAACCAGCGGCCGGGACGTTTGGTTCAACAGAACCTATCAACGCCCCTGTTTTCCACGACATGGTGACTATGGTTTCCCAGTTTTCTCTTGTACGATCTCCTTTTATAGTTTTAATATATTCTGGTTGCTCATGTGACCAATAGTCGCCTGGATCCCATCTTCCATTTTTGTTATCGTCCTTCACAATAGTAAAATCGTACCTATCGGGCACCAAACCGCTTTTCTTTAATGAAAATTTAGATGTGCCACTCACAGCTTGAGTGGCGACAAGCATATTATTTCGCAACATAGATATAAAATAATGTGCTGTGCTATCTAAATCTATAAAGTTGGCTACCAAAGATCCTTGTTGCTCAATCGTAAGAATTTTTGCTTTGATCCCAATAGAATCATTGTTATGCCCATAAATACTTTTGAGTGCTGCACTGTCAATGGATAGCTCGTATGAAATACCCTCTGTCCAGTTATAGAAGATCAGTAATTTTTTATGGCTTTCGTCTAATGCCACTTCGTAGTTACTGATTACCCCGATATCATCAGATAGTTTCATTCTGGATGTATCAAAATCCATCAATGGATAATTGAATACAAGTTTAATCGTATCGCCGACCAACATTTGATTTGTATTCGTAATTGAAACGGTCTTCAGCTTGTTTTTTTTCAAAAAATCTCGTGGAACACGTGGCTTGACTTTGACGGTATCAAATCCAGGCATGAAAACCGTAAAAGAATCAGTGCTAGCGTAATACAAATTGAGCGAATCATTGATAATTTCTGGATAAATGACAAGGCTATCCTTATCTGTTGTGTAATCAATCTTTTTCCCACCTTGATTAAAAGCAACATTAACTTTACCATATGTCTTCGTATTGACGGTAGATATCCCGAATGTAGGAATGGGTTTTGACATCCTTAAATTGAAATTGGGAGTCGAATCTGCATTCAAATAAATCAGGCTATCACCAAATGCGATAAATTCTGATGGTAAATCATATAAGTAATTGATATTTAGATCCTTGAGCGCAAATATCTTGAAAGTATCGCTCCTGATGTTTTCAAAAGTAAACTTACCTTCCTTGTCTGTTCGTGTTGAATAAAGTGGCTTTTTCTTGCTTACTATGCTATCGCTAACTTCATCATACAGGAAGACAAATATTTCTTCTGGCGCTTTGTCTGATAG
>JANMMV010000523.1:0-12046 GCA_031373565.1 Saprospiraceae bacterium | reverse complement strand
CCTTCAGGATTGGCACTGTTTTCGTGATGTGTGTAGATCGACTTAATTAGGCAAAACTCCATTTTCGCTTGATAATAAAGTAAAGTCAACTCGATGGTGTATGTATTCGATTTAGAATTTATAATGATAGCAGTCTCTACATTTTTGCCATTAATGTGACTCGTATTTAAAATTCTAAAATCAGAATTCAATAGACTTTTGGGTAGGTTACCAGAAAATCCAGTTTTAATACAGTTGCCAGTTTTGTCAGCCAAGACAGTAAATATTTTTATTGAATCTTTAACTGACACGACGGCGGCAAGGTCGGGATTACCATCATTATTGTAATCCCCCATAATGATGTTTTGGATATCTCGTCTTGATTTGTAAACGCTCTTTATTGCCGTAATCTGATACTCAGGATGTATGCATGTTATGAGCTTTTTCTGAAGAGCTTCGTAATCTAAAGCACTGTGAATAGACGCTGAAGGTGAACCTGAACTCATGCCTGATCCAGAACCAGCAATCTGACTTTTTACATCCTTACACACTAAAATTGCCAATGAATAAATGATCAATGGTATATACTTTATTTTTTTTCTCTTCATGTAACAAAGATAAGGAATGCAGTAAAACAAAGACATTTATTGTGCCAAAAACACGTTCTTTCTCCTTACCAATTCTTAAATACTCAATTAGTACTTCAAACTAAATCAATACCGCCCATCCTTGAGCACGGCAGCTTCTCCATCTTGCTCACCTCGGTATTTATTCAATTTCTAGTTCAACCCTTGAACCGTTCGAGAAAAACCTACGTTACAATAGCATAGTAAAAATAACTTTATGAATGTGCAGTATGTCACAGACGATACGGGTAAGACCATTGGTGTTTTTATTCCTATTTCTGACTGGAACGGATTGAAATCCAAATATGCAGAAATTAATGAAGAAAGCATCATTCCCGAATTTCATAAGGAAGTTGTTAGAAACAGAATGGCCGAATACGATAAAAATCCTGAAATTGGGCTGGATTTTGATAAAGTGATGGCGGAGCTATAAAGTGAATAATGCACTTAAGGTTGTAATCTTACCCTCAGCTAGGGAAGACCTGAAAGAAGCCATAGTATGGTACGAACATAAACTCAAAGGATTAGGAAAACGTTTTTTGTCGGAAGTTGATAAAAAATAAACTTTATCAAAATTAATCCACTCGCATCAAATATAAGATATGATGAAATTCACACTACAGTGTTTGACGTTTTTCCCTTTATAATTCATTACAAAGTAGAAATAGACCATAAAGCAATTATAATCATTGCGGTCCTTCACACCAGTTTAGATCCCAGAAAATGGCAATCTAGAAAATAAGAAATTACATCGTCCCAATTCATTCGTAATTCACACATTTGTAATTCTTAATTACCTCAATACCTCCCATCATTCACAAACAGCAGCGTTTCCACCTTACTCACTTCGAGACTTGGGAAACCGAAATCTTCGACCCCGTTGCCAAGGACAAACGCCCTACTTCAATAAACGATTACAGGATTCAAAAGGGACACCAGCCGTTTGAATTTTCAGCTAAAACTAAAGTTACTTCCTTTCTCATAAGCAACAATCTCATCCTTGATGCTCAATAAATAATCTATGTCGTCATAGCCATTGATGAGACATACTTTTTTGTAAGGGTCGATGTCAAAAGTTATTTGCTTTCCTGCGATGGTTAGTGTTTGGTTTTCGACATTTATATCTAATTCTATATTCGGGTTCTCGAAAATGGTTTCAAATATTTGATCCAAATCTTCTTGGCTAACTTGAAGTGGCAAGATACCATTATTCAGCGCATTGCCTTTGAAAATATCTGCAAAAAAGCTACTGATGACAACGCTAATGCCATAATCTGCCAGTGCCCAAGCGGCGTGCTCACGACTAGATCCACAACCAAAATTACGTCCTGCAACAAGGATTTTGCCACCGAACTTTTGATTATTTAGTACGAAATCTACATTGAGTGTATCGTCCTTGGTATATCGCCAATCTCTGAATAGATTTTGGCCAAAACCTACTTTAGAAACAGCCTTTAGAAATCGAGCAGGAATAATCTGATCGGTATCTATATCTTCGATAGGAAGTGGAATCGCTGTACTTATTATTTTATCTAATTTCTGCATAATTTCTTACAATGATTTTCTAACATCTACAATCTTACCTTCTACAGCAGCAGCAGCGGCCATCAATGGGCTTGCTAATATTGTACGTGCTCCTTGGCCTTGGCGGCCTTCAAAATTTCGGTTTGATGTGGAGACACAATATTCGCCAGCAGGAATTTTATCTTCATTCATGCCCAGACAAGCACTACAGCCAGGTTCGCGCAATTCAAATCCGGCTTCTTCAAAAATCTTATCGAGTCCTTCGTCAATGGCTTGTTTTTCGACCATTTTCGAACCTGGAACGATATAGGCTTTGACATGATTGGCTTTTTGTTTGCCCGACAAATATTCGGCGACAAGCCGCAGATCTTCGATACGACTATTGGTACATGATCCTATGAAGACATTTTGAATTTCTTTACCGAGCAATTGTTCACCACAATGAAAACCCATGTAAGCCATCGACTTGACAAAAGAGTCGGATGACTGATCATCAGGAATTGTATCCGAAACGCCCATGCCCATCCCAGGGTTGGTCCCGTAAGTCACCATGGGTTCAATTTCGTAAGCTTCAAAATTGTATTCTATATCAAATGTAGCTTCTGCATCGGTCGGTAAGGTGGACCAATACGCAACAGCAGCTTCCCATTTTTCGCCGAAAGGAGCATATTTTCTACCTTTGATATAGTCATACGTCTTGTGATCGGGCGCAATCATGCCACCACGAGCGCCCATCTCGATACTCATATTGCAAATAGTCATTCGTTGCTCCATCGATAAATCTGTAATCGCACTTCCTGCATACTCAACAAAATAACCTGTTCCGCCTGCAGCGGTGAGTTTAGAGATGATATATAAAATGATATCTTTTGCGCCTACACCTCGCTCGAGTTGTCCATTAACGGTGATCCGCATCGTTTTAGGCTTGTCAAGGACAAGGCATTGTGTCGCCATGACTTGCTCAACCTGACTAGTGCCGATACCAAACGATATATTACCAAAAGCTCCATGCGTACTCGTATGCGAATCACCACAAACGATCGTCATCCCTGGCAAAGTCATTCCCAATTCTGGTCCAATAACGTGGACAATTCCTTGGTGTTCATGCCCTAGTTTGAATAGCTCTACACCAAATTCTTCACAGTTTTTGTACAAAGTATCAACCTGAATTCTACCTAACTCGTCTTGGATCGGAAGGTGTTGATTTTTGGTGGGGACATTATGATCTGCCGTGGCGATAATTCTATCTATCCTAAAAACCCCAATACCCCGATTGCGTAACCCATCAAAAGCTTGCGGACTTGTCACCTCATGGATCAGATGTTTGTCGATATAAAGGACGTCACGAGTTTCGTCTATTTTTTTGACGGTATGGTGCCGCCATATTTTTTCGAAAAGGGTCAATTTTTCTGACATTGTTTCTACTTGGTTGTTTTAGGATGCGGTTGAATATAGTTTTTGATGGTACAAGATATTCAGATCTTCGTCTACAACTTCTTTTTGCTTGTCTGCCAAAACCAAAAAATGACCATATGCTATATCTAATTCGTCTTTGGAGAGATGATGTCCTATTTCCTTAAATCTATAGGCAAGTGCTGCCCGACCTGATCTTGCTGTGAGTACGATAGATGACTGGTCGACGCCCACTTCAGCGGGGTCAATAATTTCGTATGTTTCCCGGTTTTTGATGACACCATCCTGATGGATACCTGATGAATGCGCAAATGCATTGGCGCCGACGATGGCTTTGTTTGCCTGAACCACCATACCCATCGTATCTGATACAAGGGCGCTCAGGTTCTTAAGCATCGGTGTTTGCGCATTTGAATGAAACCGATGACCCAATCGTTGTTTGATGATCATGACTACTTCTTCGAGGGCAGTATTACCTGCACGTTCACCGATGCCATTGATGGTGCATTCGATCTGTCGAGCTCCGTTCTCGATACCAGCAATACTATTTGCTGTAGCCATGCCGAGATCATTATGACAATGTGTCGACAGAATCGCTTTGTGAATGCCCGCCACATTTTCGTAAAGATATTTGATCTTAGCACCATATTCGTGCGGCATGCAATAGCCTGTCGTATCTGGAATATTGAGAACGGTTGCACCTGCTTTGACCACCTCAGAACAAACGCGAGCTAAAAAAACATCGTCAGTACGTCCTGCATCTTCGGCGTAGAACTCTACATCTTCAACATATCTTTTGGCATATTTAACTGCAGCGACAGCACGCTCGATGATATCTTCTTGAGTCGTATTGAGTTTGAATCGGATGTGACTCTCGGACGTACCTATGCCGGTATGTATACGTGGGCGAACCGCATTTTTGACAGCTTCCGCGGCGACATCAATGTCTTTTTGGACAGCGCGGGTAAGTCCACAGACTGTCGCGTTTTTGACGACAGAAGCGACGGCTTTCACGGCTTCAAAATCTCCAGGGCTTGATATTGGAAAACCCGCTTCGATCACGTCCACGCCAAAAGCATCTAGTTGCTCTGCAATAATAATTTTTTGTTCTCTCTTGAGTTTGCAACCAGGAACTTGTTCACCGTCACGTAGTGTCGTATCGAAAATATATATTTTGTCTGTCGGCATATACTAATAGTATTTTTTTATGTCGTAAAAGTAAGGCTAACAAATTCGACAAGTAGTCCATATTTAGAAAAGTATTACGATCCATAAAAGGTGTACATAAGGTGTAAATAGTTTAATATCAATAATTTATGATATGTTGGATTACGATAGATAAGGATGATTTGGAACCAAAGTTAAATTGTTGCAAGGATAACTTTTTTTAAAAACAAAAGGGTTAAAATGCAAAAAGGGCATCCCGCTCGGGATGCCCTTTTCAAACTTATTTTTTTACTCGTTAAAATTGTACGGTCTTTTTAACTTCTTTGCCTGCTCGGATATATGTAATCTTAGCTTTATCGCCGCGTTTGTATGGTCTCAAAGCGGTCAATAAACCATCCAAAGAAAATACATAAGCGTCTCCCACTTTAAGGATAGTATCATCTCTTCTGATGCCTGCTTTAGCCGCTGCTGAATTATCAACAACGTCATCTACCTGGACTCCTTCACCATCGTCTTTAATCATAACGCCTAGCGTGACATCATTTTCTTTCCACATAGCATTATTTCTTTTACCCTTAGATGGGCGTCCATTCAATTGTCCATTCCCGTTGATAAATGGTTCGTCTCCCTCTTCCTCATTACCTCTAATAACCATCAAACGTGGATTTTTATTTCCATCCATTTCTTTGGTATTAATCGTAATCGTTTTAGTGCCATTACTTCCAGAAGTGGTCTTGACATCGAGATCTTTGAGCATATCCTTGATATTTGCTGGCATTTCTTCCTCTTTTCCTGACCATTCGATCACATTATCGTTGTCTTCTCCGCCTGTGATGATGACGATTTTTTGTTGACCGTTATTATCTTTGGTTATTGATACAGATTTTTCTGTTGATTTAGTTGTCGTGCCGATTTTATCAATGGTAATGACGTCGCCATCAAGTTCCATCTCTTTAATAAGTTTTTCCGCTTCGTCGCCCTCCGCTTCGATACGATTTTCATTTACTTTGCCATTGACATCTGTCTTTTTGATAATGACTACTTTTTTAGTTTCTTTTTTGGGTTCCGTTTGAGCAAAAAGCGAAATATTTAGAAATACGACAATGCTCAAGAGAAAAGCTGTTTTGATTGAATGCATTTTAAATTTATTTACAATGTGATTGAAATTATATATGTAATATGAACAAATGATTATTTAGAAAACACGGTATTTTCGTTTTGACTCTAGTCCTTCAATTTTAAAATTAAGCTTTGACTTTGGTTCTAGTGTAAGGCCAGATTCTTCTTCAAAGATGCGCTTGTATTTGTCCCACAGGTTTGATGGTTGTTTTTCACCATTGATTTTGAGATGTTTTCCAGTAAGTTCAACGTTGTTGATTTTGCCAGGTATTAAGAGGCCATCACTGTTAAGTGCATTTCCTAGAATGGATTGGTAATCATTTCTATCATCCATGTGTCCAAATGAACCCGCATTTGGTCCCCAATTATCATCATGTTCTCCTTCCGGAAAGTTAAATGAAAAGTCTTTTAACCCCATTCCCGGAAACCGGCCTAAGTCTTCAGTCATTAAGGAGTCCATATTTAAGTCTTTCAGATTAAATCTAAAAACATGCCCTGGAAAAGAATCACTATTAAATGGCGCATCATCAAATCTAAGCATAAACTTATTTTGGTCGTACAGTTTTTCAAGATCACGACCCATCAAACCCAAATTACCGATCTGACCCATTATTGAATCAACATGAAAGTTTAAAAAATTTTGAGAATCTTCCATATTTCCATCAAAAAAGAAAATACCTTTTTTGCCATTACCATTCAGCGGCTGTGCTCTCGCTAATTCATCCTCATATTGTCCATACTCGGATGGTGGTATTACTTTGCCGTCTATCTCCAGACTAGTGATCTTATCATCTTCTTTTGTCAGCTTGATTGTTTTATCATTTTCGATGATAGAAATTGATGATTTTTGTTTGGATTTTGGCATGGTGTCTTGTCTCACTGTCTGTTCAAATTTAGAAACAGATGTAAAGATCTTGATCACGTCATTTTCGATGGCGCCGTAAAGATTTTTCATACTAAAAAGCATAATACAAATAGCTGCGCTGAGCACTAGCATTCGACTTTTGTTAGATTGGTCAATTGTTTGCATGTCTAAAATTCTTTTGATTCGATTAGTAAAAGCACTGTTTTTCGTGGCTAAATGCATAGCCAAAGTTGGTGATATATGATGTTGCATTTCTTGTACTTTGATGAGCGTTTTGGCATAACTGACTTTGTTTTGGATAAAACCCATAGCCATATCATCGCAGCAATTTTCTCGTTCTTCACGGATATTTTTAGATATCCACCAGATCGCAGGATGATAATAAAAAATGATTTCTAGAACGTGCTGACATAGATTTACGATTAAGTCTTTGCGTAAATGATGACTTATCTCATGCGCAAGAATAGCTTCAACCTCTGATGAAGATAGGTTATTGATAGAAGCAAAAGGAAGTAAAATCAGAGGCTTTATAAACCCCACTAACATCGGCGAACTTATATACGCGCTTTCGCGAATAGCTGGTATTGACTTTCCATTAAAGTGCGCTTGCAACCTCGACAAAGACTTTGATAGTGAATCGTTAATTACGGTCGTACTTGTATTTTTTAGAAACACAATATATCCCAATGCCAACCCTAATCTTACTAATAACACAACTACTCCACAACCCCAGCTTAAAAAGATTAGGATGCGGTTTTGGTATAACCATTCCTTTAAGACTTCTACGGTAGATAGACTAGATGCTGGCAATGTTTGATTCCAATTATCAACATTAGAGATGTACAATATTTCTTGACTAGAAATAACCGCAGAATCTTGATTGTAACCGTAATAAATAAAGGTCAAAATTGCGCTTATCCCCATTGTTAACAAACCCACCACACTTACATTATACTTGTGTGTGGATGTAGCAGACTTCTGGCGTCGGAGAAGTAAGTAAACTATTAAACCGATCAAACTAAACTGCCATAAAGAATGCGTCAGCGTCCATAGTATGGCTTCCAAATAATGGGTATTCAAAATGTTATTTTCCATTAGGCTGTTGGTTTTCTATTTGAGAAATAAGGTCTTTCAATTCATTTAGTTCAGATTGCGATGCTTGATTATTTCCAAGCGCCTGCATGACTAGACTCATCGCCGATCCTTGAAATGTAGTGTTTACAAAATCGGTTAGTAAACTATTTTTAGTATCATATTCTCGGGCGTTGGCACGATAAATATGACTCTTGGCTGCTGTATCTCGCTCCACAATACCTTTCTCATTCATGATTTGCATCAACTTAAGGGTTGTGGTATATCCCACTTCGCGACGTTGATTGAGAATATCATTTATGGCTCTAACAGAAGATGGGCCGTCTTGCCAGATGATTTGTAGAATTTCAAGTTCTGAGTCTGTTGGCTTATATGTAATCATGGTAAAAACTATTATGGTGCAAATATATACGAAATGTTTCGTACAGAACAAGTGGTCTACGAAACATTTCGTATTTTTAAGAAAAGTTTAACTTAAAGTGTCTTTTTACAAAGGAAGCTTGGAAGATTCACCAACTATTTCTTCAAAAAATACTTACTTTTACCTCCCTAATCATTAAAATATGCACAAAACAAAAAATAACATTCTATTCGTACTGATACTTTTGGTTTGTAACCGAGCGGCTTATGCTGGTGAAGGTATGTGGTTGCCCCACTTACTAAAAGCACTCAACGAAAAAGAGATGAAATCTATGGGTATGAAAATCTCTGCCGAAGATATATACTCGATTAATAAAGGCTCATTAAAAGATGCCATTGCCCATTTTGGTGGCTTCTGCACATCTGAAGTAATTTCAAATAACGGCTTGTTGTTGACTAATCACCATTGCGGATTTGATGTCATACAGTCCCATTCCACTCTGGAAAACAATATTATCAAGAATGGATTTTGGGCCAAAAATCATGGTGAAGAAAAAGCGAATCCTGGGCTTTTCGCCACTTTTATTGATAGAATAGATGATGTCACAACCGTTATTTTACAAGGCGTTAATAGTTCGATGACAGCTTCGGAACGGAAAGCTATCGTCGATAAGAATATGGTTGAAATGCGTAAAACCTACAAACTTCAAAAATTTCAAGATGTCATCATTCGCGCTTTTTATGATGGCAATCAATACTTTGCTTTCACAACGACAACCTTTAACGATGTGAGACTTGTCGGTGCACCACCAGAATCTATCGGCAAGTTTGGCTCTGATACCGACAACTGGGTGTGGCCAAGACATACTGGAGATTTCTCTATCTTTCGTATTTATGCTGACAAAAACAATCATCCTGCTGATTACGCAGAAGACAACGTTCCTTACACACCTAAGCATTTCTTGCCGATCTCTCTAGATGGTGTTGAAGACGGTGATTTCACAATGGTCTTTGGGTTTCCTGGCCGTACTACCGAATATCTGCCTAGTGGAGCTGTAAGTCAACTTGTCAATACACTCAATCCGGCCAAGATTCAGATAAGAGAAACAGCACTCAAAATCACGGATAAATACATGCGTACTGACGAAGCTACTAAAATCAAATATGCTTCCAAATATGCTTCGATAGCCAATTATTGGAAAAAATGGATAGGAGAGTCTCAAGGGCTAAAACAGACTAATGCAATCCAAAAGAAGAAAGATTATGAATCAAAGTTTGAGAGCAGATTGGCGGCCAACAGTACTTACAAAGGATTATTAACAAAGATAAATGGTCTGTATAATGACATTACAGATCTTGCACTCGCACGCGATGTGTACCAAGAAATAGTCTTGCGCAATGTTGATTTGACGGCTCAAATGAGCATGGTCAAGCGACTAGTAGATGCTTACGACAAGGGTGGTGATAAAGCATACAACGACCTTTTGTCGAAAGTCAAGGGCGCCAATGAAGAATTTTATAAAGATTTTGATGCCAAGATAGATGCAGAAAAACTTGGGGCCTTAATGGATTTTTACGCTAAAACACTAGATAAAAAATATGTCCCTGAGATACTACAACGAGATGCCCTCGGTATGAAGTCTAATGAAAGTTATGCTAAAATGATCGATGATCAATACACACTTAGCTCTTTATCATCTCTCAAAGGATTTAGTGATATTCTAGCACTAGAGCCTAGTAAAGCTGCTGCCGCTATCAAATCTGATCCCTTTTACGCTATGGTGATCGCTTGGGGAGATTTTTATACCAAAGAAATCAATACGCCATACCAAAATATAAAAAAAGAGATCGACTTAGGACAAGAACTCTACACTAAAGCACAGATGGAGGTAATGACTGAAAAGACGTTTTATCCTGATGCAAATAGTACGCTTCGAGTTACTTACGGTCAAGTAAATGGATTCAAACCTCGTGATGGTGTCGTCTATGGTTCCAAAACATATCTCGATGGTGTAGTAGATAAATACGTTCCCGGCGACTATGAGTTTGATTTACCCAAACGAGTTCTCGATCTTCACAAGTCCAAGGATTATGGACAATATGCAGATGAAACGGGCAACTTACCTGTCTGTTTCATAGGTTCAAATCATACTACCGGCGGGAACTCAGGTAGCCCAGCTATAGATGCCCACGGTAATCTCATTGGTCTCAACTTCGATAGAGTCTGGGAGGGAACGATGAGCGATATCAATTATGATGCTAGTATCTGTCGTAATATCATGGTTGATGCTCGATATATCTTGTGGGTTGTTGATAAATATGCACAGTCTCCGCACATTGTCAACGAGATGAAACTGGTCCATCCTAAAGGTGGGAAAAAGAAAAAGAAATCTAAAAAGTGTAATTGCTAAATCAATTGATCAAGATAAGAAATTATATAGACGGTCATCATGTAGAGCCCATTTCTGGACTTTACATTGATAATATTGATCCGTCCACAGGGCAGAAGTATGGAATTATTCCGGATAGTGATAGTCAAGATGTAGCATTAGCCTTAGCCGCAGCCCATGGTGCTTTTGCCTCATGGTCTGCATTATCTCTCGACATTAGATCAGAATGGCTCCAAAAGTTAGCAAATGGGATTGAAGCTAGAATGGAAGAGTTTGTCTCGGCAGAGTCACAGGATAATGGTAAGCCTAAGCGTATTGCTGCTCTAGTTGACATCCCTAGAGCCATTCAAAATTTTACTTTTTTTAGTCAGGCAATCACACAATTTGCATCAGAATCTCACAGTACTTCCGAAGCGATCAATTATACATTGCGACAGCCGCTTGGCGTCGTTACTTGTATCTCGCCTTGGAATCTGCCGCTATATCTTTTCACGTGGAAGATTGCTCCTGCGCTAGCTATAGGAAATACCGTCGTCGCCAAGCCATCAGAAGTCACTCCATATACTGCGTACTTACTTAGTGAAGTCTGCAAAGAAATCGGGTTACCCGCGGGTGTGCTCAATATCGTGCATGGTCACGGCCATAAACTAGGTGAGTCATTGTGTGCAGATCCTCGTGTTAAAGCAGTTTCGTTTACGGGTGGTACTGTTACAGGTCGCAAAATTGCGAGCGTGACTGCTCCATTATTCAAAAAAACATCACTTGAATTAGGCGGCAAAAATCCTACTATCATTTTCGATGATTGTGATTATGAAGATATGCTGAAAACGGTGGTACGATCTTCATTTTCAAATCAGGGACAGATCTGTCTCTGTGGCTCTCGGATCTTAATACAGCGAAATCTTTACGACAGATTCAAAGTTGATTTTGTCCATAAAGTTTCTGAACTCAACGTTGGTGATCCCATGGAAGATACCACTTCGGTTGGAGCGATCGTCTCTGCTCAGCATTTAGAAAAAGTACTGTCTTATATCACACTCGCGCAAGCAGAAGGCGGCAAAATCCTTACTGGTGGAAATCGTGTTATGCTAGATGATAGATGTAAAGATGGTTATTATTTACAGCCTACCATCATCGAAGGATTACCAAATGACTGTCGCACCAACCAAGAAGAAATTTTTGGCCCCGTCGTGACCATAATGCCATTCGATACCGAAGCAGAAGCCATTAATCTTGCCAATGGAACGGAATATGGTTTAGCCACCTCACTTTGGACACAAAATATTTCTCTTGCACATCGAATAGCAAATCAATTGGATTTCGGTATCGTTTGGATTAATTGCTGGATGATTCGCGACCTTAGAACGCCATTCGGAGGCATGAAACAGAGTGGGTTAGGGCGAGAAGGCGGCCAAGAAGTCCTTCGCTTTTTCTCTGAACCTAAGAATGTATGTATTAAATATTAAATCACTTTACATTTTCAATATGCAAACCAACAAGATTATTTACTG
>JANMMV010000482.1:0-7418 GCA_031373565.1 Saprospiraceae bacterium | reverse complement strand
AGGTTAAACAATTAATCCTAATAAAACGATACATATGGTAAAATCAACCCTAAAACCAATTTACAACTCATTTTTTTATTTTTACTAAATAAATGCATTTGTAGAACGGGATGCTAGGGCGACGAGTGCTAAAGCTCAATCTAAATCCAATTATTAGCGGATTCATCGATTCGTTGATGACCTGACTTAGTGTTTTGGACCAGAGGTACCTTTTACAAATGGTTATCGACAACATCTTAAAGCTAACAGATAATTGATCATAGCAAAAAGTTCAATGCTAACTGCTCAATCCCGAACTCCTAGGCTCGATATCAATATCAGGATACACAACCCTCGTAAGATGCAGGCCTTGTGGATGCATCATCGTCTTCCACTTCATCAATTCTTTGTTAGGCGTTAGCTCCACAAATTGCGACAGAGATATCTGACCTTCACCGACGGCTATTAATCTAGCCATGATGATGCGGATCATGGATTTCAAAAATCGATTGGCAGTAATTTGTAAAACCAAGTTTCTACCATCATTGCTCCAGGTTAACTTTGCATGCGTGACATCACAGATGGTCGTATTGGCTTTGAGTGGCGAGATACAAAGGTGGGCAAAATCATTTTTTCCGATCAAAGTCAAGCATGCTGCTTCCATCTTCTCACGGTCGATACCAGCTATAGGGTAACAAGTGACCATCTTTGCCATATACGGGTGTGGGTCATGTCGCACATAGAACTCGTAGGTTCGCGAAGTGGCATCGAATCGAGCGTGCGCTTTTTCATGAACAGGTATGATATCAAATACGGTAATGTCTGAAGGTAAGATGTAGTTGATTCTTTCAGCAAAATCATAGGACCATACGATATCCGTATCAAAATGAAAGAAAAACTGTTGCGCATGTACTCCAGCATCAGTACGACCGCAACCTATGATGCCTATCCGCGTCCCGAGCATATTAAGCATTGCGGCTTCGATGGCACCTTGCACACTAGGATGCGCATTGGCTTGACGTTGCCAGCCACGATATTGAGATCCTAGATAACCGATATGAACAAAATAGCGCATTACTTTTCGAAATTTACAATTTTCTCCAGCACTTCTGGTGGCCATTTTGCTTTAGCCAATGTTCTATAGTCATAACACACGAGTCTTGCTTTGCAGATATTAGCCATTTTTTGGTAGCGCTCACTGAAGATGATTTGCTCCGTCCATAGACTACTATCGTCTAAAGTGTCAAGTAATGGTCGAGTGCCGATCCAAGCTACATCTGGGAAAGTCAACGGTATCCGATATTGTAGATTGACTTCCGCTAAGATGACGCCGATGCCATTTTGGTCATAACCAAAATCGATATCGCTCAAGTATTGGATCCGAGCTGACTCTAAATACCGAAGATACATGACATTGTTGACATGCTGGGCGGCATCCATATCACCCCAAGCGATATGGACTTTATGTACAGAATTAAAAGGTGCTAATAGATCAGGTTTTTGCATCATTATATAAAGTGGATTGTTAATATTGTGTACTTTTACGGTAGTACATCATTGATGGAATAAAGTTACGAATATGTTTTTAGAAAACAAAACCGAAGATGCACATATCGTCTTGATAGGCGCGGGAGTCATGAGTGCTACGATCGGCATGTTACTCAAAGAATTAGCGCCGAATACGCGCATTACTATTTTAGAAAGGCTTGATCGCATAGCGGCGGAGTCATCTGACGCATGGAATAATGCTGGTACAGGACATGCTGCTTACTGTGAGCTCAATTATACTCCGCAAGATGCTGATGGAAATATAGATATATCAAAGGCACTTAAAATCTCTGATTCGTTCGAGCAGTCAAAGCAATTATGGGCCTACTTGATCAAGCAAAAATATATTGAGCATGGTTACAATTTCGCATCTTTTATACCACATAGTAGCTTTGTGTTTGGTGATGATGATGTTCGTTTTTTGCGAAAGCGCTACGAAGCATTAAAATCATTTTCTTATTTTGATCACATGGCTTACACAGAAGATCATAGTCTGATCAATAGGTGGTTTCCACTCATCATGGAGGGCCGTGATCCTCAGCAAAACGTGGCAGCCACTAGAGTAGATGAAGGTTTTGATATCAATTTTGGCGCGTTGACTAGGTCGATTATCAGCCACCTTGATGATGAGCCAAATGTCGATATCAAGTTAAGTAAAGAAGTTCGAGATATCACTCGCATGTCCGACGGTCGATGGAAGATTGTAGTCAAAGACATGCATGACGATATCAAAGACACCTTAATAGCCAATTTTGTTTTTATCGGTGCGGGTGGTGGCACATTGCCTTTGTTAGAGAAAGCAGACATACCCGAAGCACATGGTTACGGTGGGTTTCCGGTGGGTGGCCAATGGCTAGTATGCAATGAACCATCTGTGATCCAGCATCATTATGCCAAAGTCTACGGCATGGCCAAAATCGGTGCTCCGCCCATGAGTGTTCCCCACCTAGATTCGCGAATGATAGATGGAAAGCGAGCTTTGTTTTTCGGGCCGTTTGCTGGTTTTTCTACTAAATTTCTAAAGGAAGGCTCATACATGGATCTTCTTGGGTCTATACAGTTCAATAATATTTTACCGATGTTGAGCGCAGGGTTTCAAAACATGGAACTGACCAAATATCTCATCGACCAAGTGCGACTTACCCATCCCGAGCGAGTAGAGATCTTGCGCGAATTTGTACCTCTAGCTATAGCCAATGACTGGTCAATCCTTGATGCTGGTCAGCGAGTGCAAGTGATAAAAAGGGACGATAAACTCGGTGGTGTTTTGGGTTTTGGGACAGAAGTAGTCACGAGTGCTGATGGGACGATGGCTGGATTGCTGGGTGCGTCTCCGGGTGCGTCAACCGCTGTCTCTATCATGCTAGATATTATCAAAAAGTGCTTTCCAGACCAATATAATGGCATCTGGCAAGACAAACTATCACAAATGATACCTAGCATTGGCGAAGATTTGAGCCGAAATCCTGAACGACTTTATGAGATCAGAAGAGAGTCGCATCGTTTTTTAATGTCTTAATCTCGGAGCCCCATTTCATATGCATTATTATTCTGAGAGTATACCTGTAGAGAAAATGACACCCGAGATGCTCGATGATTTATTGGCATTGGGTTGGTATCGTATGAGCGATTGTTTTTTTACTACTTCTTTTATTAGGTTTGAAACCAAAATGTATAATACTGTATGGCTTCGTATAGCTTTGGATGACTTTGTGTTGTCTCCGACGCTTGTTGTACTAAAAAAGAAAAACAAAAGATTTCGAATCACCTATCAAAAACTTGATCTTGATGATGAGATGGAAGTGCTCTTCGCAAGTTATAAATCGGTGGCGAAGTTTGAGACAGCTCCAAGCCTTCTCGACCACTTGTATAGCAAAACGACCTTTGATAATTTATCATACACTGTCAAAATCTATGATGGCGACCTACTCATCGGTTGCGGTATTTATGAAAAAGGGATCACTGCTTTAGAAGGATTGATTTCATTTTACCATGCTGATTATGCAAAGCATAGTTTAGGTAAATATCTTATTTTGACCAAAATCGAATATGCTAAAGCTACAGGATGTCAATATTACTATCTAGGGTATTATGTGCCGGGTTATACCAAATTTGATTATAAGTTAGATTTATCAAAGAACGCAACGGAGTATTTTCATCCACGAGACAAAGCGTGGTATAGATTGCAAAACTATGATGATTATTATGATGAGATCAATATTATGCGATCTCAATTACGTGCCAAAGAAGAGGAATTATCAACAAGTGGAGCACCCTATACGATGGCTGCGTATCCTTTTTATGATATGAATATTTTCTATGATTTCGGTGATTTGAAGCCATTGATGATGCCTTATTTTATCTTGTTTGGCGGTGAGGAAAACTTAGGAGCTTCCCTAATGGAATATATCTATTATTTTGATACCCGACAAGATGAGTACAAAGTCGCTCGGTGCCATATTTATGGTTTTGTACCGAATTATACGCGGTTGTCTGATGACTTTTTTGGTAGTCAAGTTTTAGTGCTGACGAGTGAGTATTCCATTGACGAAGTGAATCTGCTGATTGATGAGATGAATCAAAAAGTAGAATGATAAGTTTAGGTTGTCAGAAGGATTAAAATATCGTCTCTTCTGGTACTATCGCCCTAGCAGGGCTTTGATTTACTTCGGACTTGTGGGCATGGGGCGCTGCCTCCATGGGCTGAAGGGTTGGGCCAATTTGGCGTACATAGTGGTTTGTTCTTTATAGATGCTCTTGCGGCCCAACGGGCTTACATGCAAGAACAATTGGTAGCACCCCTTAATCTAGAAAAATAGATTAGTTTTTACCCCGATTGGACAAGATTTTCTTCCCAGCTACATCGGCAATTCGATACAAAAAACAGTCTCTTCATTTGCTTTTGAAGATTTGACATAGATTTGGCCTTTATGATATTCTTCGATGATCCGTTTTGTGAGTGAGAGTCCGAGTCCCCAACCACGTTTTTTGGTTGAGTAACCAGGTTTAAAGATACTTTTCCATTTGCTTGCTGGTATACCGTGACCAGTGTCCGATATTTCTATGATGGCATTTTTTCCTTGTGTATAGACCTTACATTTGATCTGACCTTTACCATCCATGGCGTCAAGCGAATTTCGTACTAAGTTTTCGATGACCCAGTGGAAGAGGTGTTTATTGATAGGGACCATGATAGACTTCTCTGGGTCAGTCCATATAAATTCAATTTTGCGTGGTGCGCGACGTTGCAGATATATTTGTGCCTCTGTAAGCTCTGTGTAAAGATCGGCTAGCGAGAGTACGGGTTCGGATCCTATTTTAGAAAATCGATCAGCAACTAGTTCGAGTCTATTGACGTCTTTTGTTAGTTCAGAGATAACATCCAACTCGTCTGGTTTGTCAGCACGCGTCTCTTTTAAATATTCTATCCAGCCCAAAATTGCGCTGATCGGTGTCCCTAGTTGGTGTGCTGTTTCTTTGGCCATACCTGCCCATACACGATTTTGCTCTGATCTACGCGAGGAACTAAATAGGAAGTAACCTAATCCTATGTAAAAGCTCACTAGCAACCCTTGGACGATTGGAAATAGCTTGATGTATCCAAGAAGAGGAGAGTTAAGACAATAAATTCGAGAAGCATATCCTGAGCCAATGATCGGTTTTCCACCATTGCTAAGGAATTCTTTTTTCTTTGATTTGATGTATTCTGGAGTCACATTTCCCTTAAAATTAAATCCTTCAAGTGCACCACCCTCATCTTCCAAAATCACTGGCAACGGGAAGGAATCCCTTACAATGTGCAAAAAATCGAGATACTCACTAGCTAATATATCATCTACATTATCAAAACCCGAAGCTTTGCTATTGACTAGTCTTTTGATTGTTTCAGTGTAGAGATGGATGTTTTTTTCTTCATTTTTTTTGAGGTTACTCGCTAGGAAATTTGAATATAGGATGGTTGATAATAGGATCAATGCACCTAATATCGCCAGCAATAATTTCCAATACGTATTTTTTGATAACTCGAGCATAAACCTCACTATGAGGATGCAAGGTAACATTTACCTAAGATTTACTAAAATTGTTATTCAAATGAGTTGTCGGGTGCTCATAATATCGCAGATTTAGGGCTTTGATGTGCTTCTACCGTAATAAATGAGACGTTGCCCATGTTACGAAATGTTGCCCAGTTGCGACAGTGTTACATGATGAAAGTACTACCCCCTACGATTTGTCCATGTAAAAAACAAAAAGAGCCATACATCATTGATGATAGCTCTTTTTGTTTTTTACATGGTTTATGTATCAGAATTCGTAATAGATTTGCTAATGCATGATCCAGATTTAAAAACAGTTTCTGGCTTACGGGTTATAATTCTGATTGCAAACCTATCATAATAAGGTTGGTATTGAAACTTATGTTGTCTACAAACAACGGAGCTAGGTTATATTTAAATACGAATCTCGTATTAAATAATTTTAATCCAGCGGTAGCACCATACGTCCAGTCATTGACGCCATAATCACCATTTCGGTTCTCAGATATTTTTTCATTGTTTATTTTGAACACGTGTGTTTGGGACGTCAATACATTGTAACCTACA
The DNA here is from genome assembly GCA_031373565.1 of Saprospiraceae bacterium. GTDB lineage: Bacteria > Bacteroidota > Bacteroidia > Chitinophagales > Saprospiraceae > OLB9. The sequence continues at coordinate 1,287 of JANMMV010000482.1, read as the reverse complement.
TATCCTCCTAGGTCTAAGTACGTTTTCTTTGCTAACTTAAATCGAAGTCCAAGTGGCACAGTAACATATCCTACACGCATTTTTGGAGATCCTTTAAGATTCTCAACGGCAGTAAAGTTAGGCACAATATCTTGTGAGCCACTAGTCATCGCATTGTTAAGAAGAACATCATTGTCCCACGTAAATCTATTTTTTAAGTAGCTAATACCAATCAAGAAATATGCTTTTTTGCTAGCACCAAGTCTTATTCTGTTTTGCAACCCATATTCCCAAAACCATGAAGATGCAAGTTTTGCTTCAGGTCTTAGCCCTAAACCTTCTGGTGAACCTAACATGTTGATTCCAAAATTAATAATAAAGCTTGTTTTGTTAATTTTATCTTTGTTTTTACGACCTGGTAAAAACTTATCTAAAGGCGAGGTGCTATCTTCGTCTGTTCCTGGCATATTAAATAAATCTTCGATTTTTTCTTCAGCTACATCACCGTCACCACCCAGTGTCACATCTTCTTCACTAGTCTCGATATCCTCTGCCATCACATCATCAGCAGCCGCAGCTGGCATGGCTGCATTTTCTTCTGGATCTGGTGCCATCGGTATTTTTTCTAGTTCGGCTCCTATTTTATCATTGATTTGCTCCATACTATTTAGCATCAATTTGATGTTTGTCGAATCTACATATTCACGCATGTAATTGATATTATCTTTGATAAAGCTTTGATAATATTTTTGATTTTCAATTTTTTCACGATCGCTAGATTGTGAAAATAATGTCGCAGTAGCGAAACATAAAGTTACTAATAGGCTTAAAATAGATTTCATTTGATTTGGATTAATTAGTTTTATAGATGATAGGCATTTTAAATCATGGCAAAGATAGCATCTTATTACATAATATTAAAAATTATGAACATCTGCAGATGGAATAGGTATAGCTCTAAATTGTGGTATTATAACTTGTTGTTTCATTTTTGTAACAAATAAGATGTTGATTATGTGGGCTTTGATTATTATTTATTTTATTGGGCATCCCATTGTGCGTCAATTTGGCGCGCCAGTTTAAAAAAGTTAAACTTTGGCATTCTATTACTATTCAATATACTAGTGTAAATTTGTTGTTGATTTTTGACTTTCATATAAATGATTATAACTTGAAAAATTTAATAGCAACTTTAGCTTTAATATCTACGTTGGGGCAATTTTTGAATGGTCAGTCTCATGGTATTAATCGATGGGAACCAGCCTTTCATCTCATGGACCGCATCAATATTTTGCATCAAGCTGATAC
>JANMMV010000457.1:0-5939 GCA_031373565.1 Saprospiraceae bacterium | reverse complement strand
AAACCCATAAATCATTCAAGTAACCTTGATCACAGCAACTAACTCCATCTCCCCCAAATAAGTACATGGTACCATTATGTCAATCACGATATAGTGACGATCGAGATGTGTGAAAACTATCAGAAAAGATCCCAAAGAAATAGATACGATATAGTCACTAGTCATGGTAAAATGACACTCACTATCCCACTTCAAAAGGGTAAAAATCAACAAATGCCTATCTCCGATGTACTGATAGCATATGATGAAGATTGGATCGATAAACACCTTCATGCTATAAAATCAGCCTACGGCCGAAGTCCTTTTTTTGAATATTATTTCGACGATTTGGCCGTTATCTTTCAAAAAAAAGTCAGCCATTTGACCCAGCTTAACCATACGCTACATCTTTGGTTTATTGCCAAAACAAAATTAGATGTCACTGTCGAACAAACACAAACCTATATCAAACAGTACGAAAATGGATTGGATCTTAGGGGAAACTCACCAGTACTAAGCCCAACAAATAAAGTAACTTATGTGCAGGTTTGGCAAGAAAAATTTGGCTTTATTCCAAATATGAGTATCTTGGATCTTTTATTTTGTGAAGGTCCCAATACAAAAAACGTGTTGGCAGCCATAGCAAAATCTATATAAAACTTAAATACTTTTACGGTATGAAAAACATCAACACCGACCTAAAAGAAAAGGTAACCCGACTTGCATTCTCAGTAGATAAACTGCTGGATGTGACTAAAGAAATAGGTCACGAAAAACTTGAAATAACACTTGGTGAACTTAGAGATCAACTTGAAGCGCCCTTTACATTTGTTATAGTAGGCGAAGTTAAAGCAGGTAAATCAAGCTTTATAAATGCACTTCTCAATGCTGAGAAAGATATATGTAAGGTAGCGGCTTCTCCGATGACGGATACGATCCAGCAAATCATGTATGGCACTGAAGAACGGATCGAAACGATCAATCCATATCTCAAAAAAATCTACCTACCTATAGATGTGCTTGCAGACATCGCCATCGTAGACACACCCGGCACAAACTCCATTGTAGATCATCATCAAGAAATTACAGAACGTTTTATACCCTACTCAGACTTGATCGTGTTTGTGTTTGAAGCTAAAAACCCATACAGACAATCATCTTGGGAGTTTTTTGACTACATCAATACCGAATGGCACCGTAAAGTCATCTTTGTCTTACAACAAAAGGATCTATTGTCTCATGAAGACCTTGTAACCAATCTAGATGGCGTAGTCCAACAAACGATCAAAAAAGGAATACCAGAACCGAAAGTCTTTGCGGTATCTGCTAAACTTGAGAAGGAAGGATATGCTGATTTAAGTGGATTTAAGGAAGTGCGAAAATACATCACTGACAATATCACAAGTGGACAAGCTCCATTACTTAAGTTTAAGAATAACATAAATACACTTCAGACTATCCAACTCAAATTGGATGAAAGTATGCAAAATCGGATTTTGCAATATGATGTAGATGTCAAATTTAGGACTGAAATCAAAGAGATGATCGAAGTTCAGCATAATAAGACGCAACGTCAGATTGGCGTCATGACCGAGAGCTTACTCGACAGTTATGATAATATTACCAGACAGAAGTTGCAAGATCTTGAAGATGGATTGTCATTCACCACAGTGCTCAAAAGATCGTTTAGCTCAATTTTTGGCAAGGAAAGCAGCTTGAAAGAATGGCTAACAACCCAAGCAAAAGACTTTGAGCTCAGACTCAATACTTCTCTACGAGATAAGCTTCAGAATGGAATCCTAGATGTCGCGGAAAATATCCAAACGATGGGTAAACTAGTTGACAATAAACTTCGATACTCTGAAACAATTCTAAAGAATAATGATGAGATTTTTGCCGATATTGCTGAACGTAGAATCAACGTCCTAAAAGATTTACAAGCCAGCTTTAGCCAGTTTATGAGTACGGCCGAAAACTTCTATGACGAAAGTATGGTCTCCGAATCTTCAAAAATGACCCCAAATCTAGCTGCGAGCGGTGGAGTCGCAATCGTAGGCGTAATCTTAGCGGCAGTAGCCCAAGGTGCTGTTTTTGATATTACTGGTGGTGTGTTGACAGCAGTAGGAGTTATTTTTGCTGGAGTAACTTTAGGATTGAATAGATCTAAGGTGATTCAAAAATTTGATGAAGAAGTCAAAAAGGGCCGTATCAAGCTGCAAGATGAAGTGACCGAAAAACTAAATGATTACACTTCCCGCATAAAAATTAAGATCGAATCAAATTTCTATGAGTTTGATCAATTGCTTGATAAAGAAGGCCTTACCATAAATCGTGTCAATAAAATCCAAGCAGAAATAAAGGAAGAATTGAAGGAGTTTAACGCTTAAAAGCGAGTGTTTGAGAATGCTGGAATGTGAGAATGATAGAATGCGAGAATGCGAGTATAGCTGAATACGTGAATGTTGGAATGCGTGAATCTGAGAATGATGGAATGCGAGAATGCGAGAATGATGGAAGGTGATAATGAGAAATACTTGGAATGAATTATTAAAATATAAAAATGCATATTACCTTTAGGTCAGTTTTATATTATTTATTAATTAAAAAATCACAGTATTATGTCACTTTACACACCTTGTTTACAAACTATGATTGCTGCTTTGATACCTATGATACTAGGTATGATATGGTTTCACCCTAAAGTGTTTGGCGCTGCATGGATGAAAGGCGCTCGTATGAAACCGGAAGATGGCGAAGGTGTCAATATGCCTGTAATGATGGGACTTGGATTTCTGATGGCATTGATTATCGCCAGTTTCTTGAAGTCATATGCCGTATTTCACGAAGGAACACCAGAAGATGCTACATTTATGCACGGCGCATTTCATGGTCTTTTGTTAGGTGGAATGTTAGGTATCCCAACCTTGGTATCTGCCACTTTATGGGAGCGCAAATCACTCACTTACTACATCATCCAAGTTTCCTACTGGCTATTAGTGTTCGCATTGATGGGCGGACTTATCTTTGCGTGGAGAAGTGGTTACGCTGATATAGCTAAATCAATGGAATAGTAATACTAAAACAAAAGAGCCTACGAGAAATTTTGTAAGCTCTTTTGTTTATATTTTTACCACATTTTCTAAAGTATTGGCTATTTCCTCATATCTAAAAGCTACAACGTACCTTCATCTGTTTTCTCTTCTGTTATTATGCCCGTTTGTTTGCCAAAGTAATCCACAAATAGTTGCATATCGTTAGCTAGTTCTGTGTTATTCGTAGCTCTGAAGTAAGTATCTGCTAGCGCGCGTAAGGACTGAAACATAAATCGATCCATCTCTGCAACTTGGAGTTCAGAAGTCCACAAGTCAATTTTGAGCGTATCAAGGTACTCTTTGTCAAATATAGAAAAAAGCATAGCTTTCGCTTCTGTAAATTCAGTTCCGTTAGGATTATCAGATGACCTCCATTGGATTTTTTCGGGATGTTTATCAGCATTAAGACCAATTTCGATCTCTATCGTAGATGATTTTACTATAGGTTTGGACATACAAATTACGTTGTTGAATGAAAGGTCACAAAGGTAGGAAAAGAAATGAAAACTAGGTAAAACTCATTTACTTGAATCATAAGCGAGGTGAGTTCATATCTAATAACACCCAACCATCATACTCGTAAAAAATTATCGATCGACTACGACTAGCTGTGAACCGTAAACGAAAAACATATATATATAAAATTTATATACTTATTTTCCAAAAATATTTTGTCAGAATCAAAATAACTATTATCTTTGCAGCCTATTAGGAAAAACAATGTATATTGTTAAACCTTCATATCAGTGTAAGTAATTGATATACAATAGAATACTAAGTGAATAAGCATGGCCTCGTAGCTCAACTGGATAGAGTCCCTGACTACGAATCAGGAGGTTGCAGGTTCGAATCCTGCCGAAGTCACCATTTTTTTAATAAAAAGCGAGATGTAGTATATTGATTTGTACAAAGATTTCGGTAGTTTGTAATTTTTTAAAATTAGAACATCATGTCTAGAGTTTGCCAATTAACAGGTAAAAGACCGATGAAAGGTCACAAAGTGTCTCATTCAAATATGAAGACTAAGAGAAGATTTTTACCAAATCTTTTCACAAAGAAATTTTTTATGCCTGAGACAGGTCAATTCGTAACGCTCAAAGTTTGTTCTTCTGCGTTGAGAAATATTGATAAGAAAGGTCTTCATGCGTATTTAACCGAGCTAAAATATGAAGGTGTCAAAACTGGCATCGTTCTCTAATTCATAACAAAAGCATTTATTCTACTATAAATATATAGCGCAATGGCAAAGAAAGCAAAAGGCAATAGAATCCAAATCATCCTAGAGTGTACAGAGCACAAAACAAGTGGGATGCCAGGCATGTCAAGATACGTGTCCGAAAAAAACCGTAAAAATAATCCTGACAGAATGGAAATCAAAAAGTACAATCCTGTCTTGAAAAAATATACTCTTCACAAAGAAATTAAATAATAATGGCTAAGGTATCGAAAAACGCGAGAGTAGCGCAAAGAGCAGCAAATGCTGGTTCTGGTAGAGATCATGTAAAAGTGGTAAAATCTATTAAAGATCCTGTAAGTGGTAAATACTCTTACAAAGAGGCAATCATACACAAGGATAAAGTAGCGGAGTTTTTCCAAGCTAACAAATAATATCTGCGCGAGTGTGTGCAGGCATAGAGGGTTTTTCTTTTTGTTAAAAGGAAAAACCCTTTTTGTGTTTTTAGCCGTTTAGGTGAGTCATCCTTACCTATTTTTGTTACTACTATATACCCTAGCAGTCAAGTTTTCGTCGACATAAACAATCATTCCCACATTTAAGTGCTCTTTCATTCATCCATTTTAACCACACACTATGAGTTTTTTTAATAAGTTTTTCTCACGGGATAAAGAAGAAGATCTAAGTAAAGGTCTCGAAAAAACAAAAACATCGTTCTTCTCTCAGATCACAAAAGCAGTAGCTGGTAAATCAAAAGTTGATGTCTCTTTTTTAGATGAACTTGAGAATATTCTCATTTCGTCAGACGTAGGCCTTGAAACAACGGTGAAGATTATAGAGAGACTAGAAGCCAAAGTTGCCGAAGACAAGTATATCAATACAGATGAACTCAATGGCATTCTGAAAGCCGTGATCACTGATATCCTAGATGAAAATAACACTGTCGACATAGAAGATTTCGAAATTCCTGCGGGCAAACAACCATATATCATGCTAGTGGTAGGCGTAAACGGCGTTGGGAAAACGACCACCATAGGTAAAATCGCCAACCAATATCATAAAAAAGGGCTCCGCGTTGTCTTAGGCGCAGGAGATACATTTAGAGCTGCTGCAGTGGATCAACTCAAGATTTGGGCTGATAGGTCTAATTCTCATTTTTACTCCAAAGGCATGAACACCGATCCAGCGGCAGTAGCATATGAGACCGTGCAATATGCCCAAAACGCAAATATGGATGTAGCGATCATTGACACTGCAGGGCGTCTGCACACTAAAAAAGGGTTGATGGATGAACTTACAAAAATCCATAATTCTATTGGCAAAAAGATGCCTGATGCGCCGCACGACGTAATCCTAGTGCTTGATGCTACGACAGGCCAAAACGCAATCGAACAAGCAAAGCACTTTACTGCCGCAACAAATGTAACTGGCATCGCCTTGACAAAGCTTGATGGATCTGCAAAAGGTGGTGTGGTACTTGGTATCTCGGATCAATTCAAAATTCCAATCAAATACATCGGTGTGGGAGAGGGTATGGAGCAGCTTCAAGTTTTCAACAGAAAAGCATTTGTGGATTCGCTATTTGCGTAGGCTTTGCGTTAAAAAAGACTTAAGTTAGCCAATTGTTAAAAACACAAGTCTGACAGTATTCGTTAGTATGATAATGTATAGAATCATTAAATTAGGCCTGATAT
>JANMMV010000452.1:0-3282 GCA_031373565.1 Saprospiraceae bacterium | reverse complement strand
CGATGCTACGCATCTCAAAAAAGGTGCAATTTGTTATCCACACTCAATCAATCATTGGAGGATGAGTGATGGATTTATTAAAATGTCGTCGTAACTTTAGATTCTAATAAATAAGATGCAGCCGATGGAAGTTATCCTTATTTTGCACTTGGTGTGGTAGTTATGTAAAAATAATGGAGGTACTTTTAATCCAAAAATAAATCCTTACTTGTAAAAAATCATATCTTATGTCACAGTTACATCAATGTCTACATCTTCACCAACGTCTGACTCTTGATGATTTTACCACCGTGACTTATCGTCAATACATATTGTCCTGATGATAATGTACTTATGTCCCATATGGCGCTTTGATATGAACCTGAAATAATGCGAGATTGTACAACCTGCCCATTTAGGTCATAGATAGTATAAGTTACATCTGTGATATCATTCTGATTGATGGTAATAATGTCGTGGGTAGGATTTGGGAAAACTTCGATATTGGGTATATCTATCTTATCTAAAGATGATATGGTATCAATAGGTAAGATATATCCATCCTCATCGATCTTGAGCAGCCATGATCGTGCGATCATACGCCAAGCTTCTCCACCGACTAGATAGTTGCCATCAGATGTGGGCATCATGCATGCAAAATTGTTTATATCATAATTTTCAGTACTAAAATGACTATAGTCTCGATGCCATATGATCGTGCCATCAGATTTGACCTTGACTACACGGCCCACAGCATAATAATGTTCTGCAGTAGCATCTGCACCATTGCAATCAGTAGTATATAGATACTCACCTGAACGATGTCCTTTCACAAGCTGTCCGGGATAAGCTGTATAGGCAGTCATAGGCAGTTCTCTGGATCGCTTCCAAATGACTTTGAAGTTCTTAAGATCAAACTTATATAACCTATGTGGAAATGCTAGATCGTTCAATATCTTATCACTCCCTAAATACTGAACAAGTACCATGGCGGTAGAATCATTTTCAATGATCACATCATGTGGCCTAAAGTTCAACTCATTAAAATCACTTAGATATTGTCGCTTGATTTTGAAATTGTTATCCAATTCCAAAATATTTAATTTATGTTTTGAAATACTATTTAACAAATCTAATCCACCAAAAAGATATTTCTTACCATTGTCAAGAAATACCAATCTACCTCCGAATATATAATGCCCAGATGGTGGTTCAATACTATATACTTTTTGGTAAGAACCAGACGAGTAAATTATCATCACAACATTATTTGAATCACAACATCTAGTAGCAACATAAATTGTTGTATCACCTCTTAGCAACATTTCGTGGATGTAATATCCTGAAATCTCTGGCATCGCTAGACTTACGTTATCTATCAATCTAAAGGAATTAGATTTTACATTATAACTCAATTTATATATATCAATTCCATTAATTGCAAATTGGATCTCATCACCGATTAAGTAGGCCTTGGTTCTACCTGCAAGATATAAATTTTCGTTTGGGCGCTTATAGATGGCTTTTCGAATGAGTGCCCCAGTTTTTTTGTCATGACAAGCTACATAAACACCTGATCCAAATGGAGGCACTATATCATTAGCATAGCCAAAAGCATAATAAAAACTATCAGTTTCTACTAAATTCTCACATCTATTTACTGCAAAATCATAATCAAATTTGAAATTATAGGTTTGTTGAGCATAAGAGTATGACAAAATAATGCACAAGAAAAGGCTCAACGATATTTGTTTTAGTAACATTGCAAAATAATTATAAGAGCTTGCCACAAAGGGTGACAAGCTCTCAAATGATCTAATTTTTTTTAACGTAATTTGATAAACTTGGCATTTTTAAGTTCTGTAGTGCCTTGGCTTACTTGATAGAAATACATTCCAACTGGCCACTCCGCTATTGATATTGTCGTGACATTAGCCTTAATATTTCCAGTGGTTATAACTCTACCTGTGCCATCCTTGATCACATATGTATACAAATCTCGATTATCTAGAACAGGAACAAAGATAGAAATCATCTCCGTACTAGGATTAGGATAAACTGTAATATCTGAATTTGAATTAGGTCTAAATCCAGTATTACTCGTAGCAAAGCTTAGATTTAGATACCTAGAGCAGGATTGGGAAGATGTCCAAGTCATTGACAATTTTTCTGATAATGTGAACCTTGCCAATCGGGTCGCATCTCCGTAACAACCATTGGCTATAGATATTAGTTCGTTCTGCACATTCGAAGGCATCGCAATCACTCGATTACCACCATAATAATACAACATCATGTGTCGGTGCACTATACGAAACTGCACCAATTGTGATCTAAAATATGGATCAGTTATCTTAGTATCTACAATAGAAGCTAGGTACCCAGTCGCATCACGGTATTTTTCGGCAGCGATATAAGTGGCATATATTTGATATATTTTGTTGTCATCAGCAATTCGGGCCAATTGTCCACGATAGAATCTATCATCTTCTCTTCCATATTCCATGTCTCTAGCGATATTGGATCTCATCATATATGCTGCATGTTGTCGTTGTACCTCTAGTTTACTATGCAAGGCAGATCTACTATCTTGATTTTCGAATGCAGTTATTATGCTCTGTTTAGTGGTAGCATCAAAAGTTGCACTGGTATAGACTATGTGCTGGACATATGAATCATATTGCAGGGCAGGATTTGCCTTCAAAACGGACGCAACCTGAACGCTTGTAAAATTAGCAGCATGCTTGAATAATGAATGAATCGCTGTTGTAGAAACATTTGGTGACAGACTTAAAAGTGTACTAATGACAAAAGCTGGAGTAGTGGCACTTGCATCTTCTATCGTCGCAACAGTAGCGGTTGTATTACCACCGTCAAGAGTGGCATCATACACTGACTCAAGTCCCAAATAATAAATATTACTCCCCAATGGTACAGTATTACTCGGATACAAAGCAGAAATAGCGGCTACATATGTCGTAAAATCTTGGTTGAATGGTGGCGAGCCTGGTCCATCGGTAACACATGGATGACATGGACCACCGCAATCAATGCCTGTCTCACCATTATTTTGGAGTCCATCATAGCATGTGAATATATCAAATGTTCCGCATGACCCACATGAACCCCCACAGTCGATACTCGTCTCATTTCCATTCAACATACCATCATAGCAATTGCCTCCGGTAGAAAATGTACAAGGCAGACAAGGGCCGCCACAATCTATGCCTGTCTCACCATTGTTTTGTATACCATCATTGCACGTAGTATTCCCGGTGAAACATGGTGGGCATGGGCCACCGC
>JANMMV010000384.1:0-3722 GCA_031373565.1 Saprospiraceae bacterium | reverse complement strand
ACTTCATCAAAAAAAGCTTTGAACTTCTCCCCAAGACCAAATTCTAATACAGCACCAGAAAGTACATATTGCAAATCACATAAGGCATCTGCTATACCTACTATATCATTGGATTCTATTGCTTCTTTGAGTTCATCTAGTTCTTCTTGAAGCAGTGAAACCCTTAGATCACATCTTTTACCAGATGGAATAGTTGGAACTTCCAAAACTGGCAAATTAAAAAGATCATGAAAAGCTGCGACACTGCTTAATGCCGTAGGTTCATCAAAAGTTTTAGGTAGTGACATAGGAATAATATTAAATAGGTTTGACTTGGTATAAACAAAAAAGGTCTGCTTTTCAGCAGACCTTGATAAGATTGAGTTTGAGTAAATTTTATTGTGCGCTTTGTATCAAGTTAGCAGATGATCCACTTGACATAACTGCAGTAAGTATACAAAGCACAAATAGTGCTCCTGCCAAGCCCCATGTTAATTTTTCAACAAAATCAGTTGATTTAGCAGCACCAAACATTTGGTTAGCGGCGCCACCACCGAGTGTGGAATCAATTCCACCTCCTTTCGGATTTTGGATCAAGATAATGGCCATCAAAAGTACACATATGATGGCGATAAGAACTGTCATTATACTAGTCATACTAACTAAATGTTTTATATGTTATCAATTTTCGACGCAAAGTAAATACTTTTTTGTGGATATTTCATCATCAATTGACCATACATTTTTTTTGCTTGGTCAATATGACCTTGCGAAGCCAATATCTCAGCAAGTGACTCAGAGATAATTTCATCTGATTTGGTAACTGATTTGCGGGCTTCTGCTTCTATTCTTTTTTGCTTCGCTTTCTCCTCTTGCTTTTGCATTCTTTTTTCAAAGTCGGCATCTCTTAACGATAATAACCACTGATGATATGAACTTATGCCAGAGTGGTCTACCAATTTAAATTTCTTAGACTTTTTACCCTTCTTGGGCTTTAATTCAATATGAATGGTCGGATTAACAGCAGCATTTTCTGCTACTCCCGCGGATTCAATTTGTAAAAATTCATCGCCAACGATCCCATCATCAATTAAAACATCATCAATTTTTATTGTTTCAATTCCCAAATTTGATTCAACATCAATGACTTCAAGTGACTCATCGTAAGTGTTTGATACATCTGAGCGAAGTGTTGAAATATCATGTAGTGAGGGTGTTTCAGTAATTTCTAATCGACGATCATCATCATCAATACCGAAAGTGGCATTATTTAAATCAGCTTCGATACCGATTGATTGATCTTTCACGGGTGTTATCGATTTTTTAGCAATATTAGAATGTAGATCTGACATAAATCTCAATCCCCAAGCAGGGTCGCTATTCAGCAATGCCGATGTATGCGAGATACCAGCATTATTTGACTTTTCATTTGACAAATGATGTATAGCACTATAACTTGGTATAGAAACGCCATCTTTTGTGCCGCGAAGTGTTTGGAAATCGTCATTCATGTTCAAGGCCGCAAAGATAATTGGTGAATTCGATTTCCACCTATTTGAAAGCAAAAGTTTTCCCACAATAAATTAACAAGTCCCCGATCCTACCTTTGTATCGATAAAATCTATGGCTTTGTCCATTTATTGTGCTGCCTTAAGGATATAATTCTATATTTGTGCTCAATTCTTTATCAAATAATATCTTTTAGAATGAGTGTTTTAATATTTTTTGGCGTATCTTATCTACTGCTTTGCTTTAGCCTATCACTTTTATTTCCTAAAGCGGGTGTAAGCGCCAGTAAGGCTTGGATACCCGTAGTCAACTTCATAGAATGGGCGAAAATCATTGGTAAGAAGCCTATAGAACTTTTATGGTTGCTCTTGCCCATAGCTAATATTTTTACGTTTGCAGGGATGTGTGTAGATCTTGTAAGATCTTTTGGTAAGTATACTACGATGGATTCTCTAGCAGCTGTTTTGTACGCTCCGCTAAAGTTTTTCCTTGTGCATAATGAACAAGCTAAGTATGTTGGCCCTACTTTACAATTGGAGAAGCAATATGCAGATAAGTTAGAAGAAGCACAGAATGCAAAAGATAAGTATCGATTAACACAATTGCAAAATGAAAATCCGTACAAAAAAACAGTGACCAGAGAATGGGCAGAATCGCTGTTTTTCGCTGTTTTTGCGGCAGCTTTTATAAGAATGTTTTTGATAGAAGCGTATGTAATACCTACCCCTTCGATGGAAGGGTCACTTAATGTAGGAGATTATCTATTTGTGTCCAAAGCGCATTATGGTATTCGTACGCCGATGACTATCGCAATGATACCATTACTACATAATCAAATTCCGATCATCGGGACAGAATCATATCTCAAAACACCGTCTCTCGATTATTATCGTTTACCCGGTTTAGAGACTGTACAAGCCGGCAAACCGTTTGTTTTTAACTGGCCCGTGGGAGATAGTGTATATGTCACTAAAATGAGACCATATGCTGTAAGTTACGTCGGAAAATCCGAATTATCAAATGATCCAGAGTTACAGCACAAAGTTGCTAATAAAGAGTTTGTAGTGAGACCCGTAGACAAGCGCGATCACTACATCAAACGCTGCGTAGCTGGCCCAGGTGATAGTCTTAAAGTCGAAAATCGGCAGCTTTATGTAAATGGTGTAGCGGCAAAAAATCCAAAAGAACTACAATTTTTGTACCTTGTTTCAACACCTCCAACCGCTTCCGTTAGCGTCAAAAAGCTTGATGAATGGGGAATAGATATCGGTGACGCTGCGAATGGAATCGTTATAGAGCCAGGACAAAGAAGTTATTTATTTCTGACAAATGCCCAAGTTGAAAAGTTGAAAGGTGTCGACCCTGGCATGATCATTACACCGTACGATATGGCTCCAGGTCAATCTCAATTATTTCCAAAAGATACATCGATCACGGCAAAGTGGTCAGTTGACAATTACGGCCCTATTTATATCCCTAAAGCAGGTGCGACCGTAGCCATCAATCTCAAAACGCTTCCATACTATCGTCGTGCCATTGATGTGTATGAGAATAATGATCTTGAAGTCAAAGGCCAGGACATCTATATCAATGGTGCAAAAGCAGATAAGTATACTTTTAAGCAAAACTACTACTGGGCGATGGGTGATAACAGACACAACTCGGAAGATTCTAGAGCCTGGGGATATGTTCCAGAAGATCACGTAGTAGGAAAACCTTTATTTATATGGTTCTCAACCAAGGAAGGAAGCCTTAAAAATGGGATCAATTGGGATCGTTTGTTTACTTCCGCTAACAAAGATTAGTCGTAGTAATGAATGGCAGAAAGATAAAAGGCTCATTTACTGTAGGAATATTTGTATTATTTCTATCGCACTTTTTATCTGCACAGTTGCCTAAGTCGCGCGTTTTTGCGGCCGACTTGATGAGTATTCCATCCAAAGTTAGCATATCTGCAGCTACCTGCATATCAACATTCAATCCTGCCGGGTATAATAATCAACCTAGATTGTTTGACACAAAAACAGTCTACATGACAGTGGGTATGGATACGAATGCGATTACAGACATTTTCGCCTTTGATTTATCTACTAGCCAATTCAGAGCAATAACGGCAACGGAAGATATATCTGAATTTTCCGCGACGCCGAGTCCTGATGGGCACCACTTTTCCACAGTAATGATAGAGCAAGACAAAAAAACACAAAGCTTGTGGCTATACCCAATGAATATGA
>JANMMV010000375.1:0-7552 GCA_031373565.1 Saprospiraceae bacterium | reverse complement strand
AGTGCTGGAACGGATTGATTATTTATTCAATCCTCAAGACTGCAATCCCAGTCATTTTGGGATGTGCAAGCAGATATGCCGAAATACTAACCTTTGAATAAGTAACAAAGCCCTGATCTTGCGAAGCATGAAGAAGAACTCGCTTACCCCCTGTCTCAATTGATATGATGCCAACGTGCGAATAATCAAGTCCTACTACTGAGGTAGCAATAGCTACAATATCACCTTCTTCTAGTTTTTTTTCGATAGACTGAACCTTGGATGCAGGTATGATGCAGCGCGCTGAGCTTGAGATCTTTTGCTCGGCGGATATGATCGTAGGCAGTGCTTTATTGTCAAGTTTGGGATAGAGCGAGCGGTGCGTGCTCATAAAATTTATGGGTTTTGTGCTAATTTCACCACCGAGTTCAGAGGTTATATCGCTTCCAAAACCATAGTTTTCTACTTGCTTTATCCATTCAGAAAAGTAATGAATTCGCGAGCCGTACCCGTCAATCACGCCATCACGATATCTAAGCATCGTGATACAAGAGGCTAGGTTAGGTTTAGCTATGAGATTGACAGTTAGTGAATGTGCTAGGCAATACTCCACAAAGGTCACACAATCAAATTTGTCATGGTGGATGATAAGTTGCTCATCTGAACCGATATCCAAAGTATTGGCTACATATTTGCTTTTCTGACCGGCAAGTTGGTGCGCTTTTATGGAAAAGGTAGAAGCCATATTTGACGTCTGGAAGAATTCAAAACCCAGCAGTAACGAAGTTGCAAATATAAAATTTCCTATTTTTTTTACCATCACCAAAAAAACATTACCTTAGCAAAAGTATAAATAAAAACAACAACGCACCATGAATTTTTTACGCACGTTTTTAAGCCTTGCCTTTATCATAACGTCAATGTTGGTTTACGGCCAAGATAAATTGCAACTCCAAGTAGATCAGCTAGCCCGAGAAATGGAGCAGCAAGTGATCCAATGGCGTCGTCATCTACACCAATATCCAGAGTTGTCAAATCGTGAGTTCAAGACGATGCAATATATCGCTGACAATCTCAAAGGTCTAGATATCAAAGTTGAAACTGGCATGGCATATACAGGTGTGGTAGCCGTACTCGACACTGGTAAACCAGGACCAGTCATCGGCTTGCGAGCGGACATAGATGGGTTGCCTGTGAGAGAGCGAGTCAACCTTCCTTTTGCATCCAAAGAAGAAACAGAATATCTCGGTCAGAAAGTAGGCATCATGCATGCTTGTGGTCACGATAGCCATGTGGCTATATTGCTTGGTACGGTCCGTATCCTTGATAAGATTAGAAAAAATCTAACTGGTAAGATCGTCTTTGTATTTCAGCCAGCAGAGGAGGGTGCGCCAGAAGGTGAAGAAGGAGGCGCGGAGCTTATGATCAAGCAAGGATTGATAGAAAAGTATGGCATTCAATTGATGTATGGACTCCATATTTCTAGTATCACAGACGTAGGAACGATCACGTACAAACCGATGGGTATCATGGCTGCTGTTGATATGTTTGAGATCAAAATCAAAGGGAAGCAGACACATGGCTCAAGACCTTGGACTGGTGTTGACCCGATCGTCACTGGCGCTCAGATTATTATGGGATTACAGACCATCGTCAGTCGTCAACTCGATCTGACCAACGAAGCAGCCGTTATCACGGTCGGTAAAATCACCTCAGGCGTGCGGACAAATATCATTCCAGAAGAAGCAGTGATGATCGGCACAATACGCACGCTCGACACAGGCATGCAACGGATGGTGCATGAAAAGATTAAACTTACAGCAGAGAAGATCGCCGAATCCCAAGGAGCAGTTGCCACAGTTAAGATACGTCGGGGCTATCCTGTTACCTACAACAATCCAGCATTGACCGCCAAGATGTTGCCATCGCTTGAAAAAGTAGCCGGTGAAGAAAATGTTCGGGTCATCAAAGCCGTTACTGGTGCCGAGGATTTTTCATTTTTTGCGCAGAAAGTACCAGGCTTGTTCTTTTTCCTGGGAGCGAAGCCAAAAAACATAGATACATTCGATGCATCACAACACCATACACCAGACTTCTTTATCGATGAAAGTGGATTTTTGTTAGGTATGAAATCGCTTTGCCAGTTGGTGATTGATACTAAGTTGTAAGGTCGAAAGGAAGAAATTCATGCATGTTTTTTTGCAGTTTTCTAATTTCTACCATCTAATTTCTAATTTGGCAAATCATGTCTCCTCATATCATCAACTTTATTAAAGGCAAAAAAAATAAACCACTGGTTATCCTTCTAGGCGGTATCCATGGCGATGAGCCATCTGGTGTGCAGGCTATTGATATGGTTTTTAGAAATGTGGGCGAAGAAATGTGTCAAGGATCGATATTAGGATTGCGCGGTAATATTGCTGCGATCAAAGCCAATAAGCGATTTATAGAGAAGGATCTAAATCGACTATGGACGCCGACGAGAGTTTATGATGCACTTCAAGATCCAGCAGATACATTAACGGAAGACGAGCAATCATTGCGTGGTTTGGTACAGACGATCAATCAATTTGTGGATGAAGTGGAGCCTTGTGCTATCTACTTTCTAGACATGCACACTACGTCGTCGGACGGCGGCATTTTTGCCATATTGACAGATGATGCGGGTAGTATCGATGTAGCGAGTAGATTAGATCTACCTTGTGTATATGAAATGCTCAAAAACGTGAGTCATAGCGCGCTAAATTACATGCAAGCTCATGACTGGGGTGCACCTTGTTACGCAATGGCTTTTGAAGCAGGTCACCACAAAGACCCATTTTCGGTCTACAGGCATTTTGCGGCGGCGATGAGATTTATAAGTATAGCTAAGATAAGTACTCAGGACCTGACAGATCATCCTTATGATCACATGCTAGATATATATGTGACGACTTTGCCAAAATCAGTTTCAGCCAAATATCGGTATGGTATTGTAGACGATCGATTGTTTGCCATGAAACCCGGATATAAGCATTTTAGCCCGGTCAAGAAAGGTGATATCGTGGCTCGTTATGATGGAAACTACGTGTATGCACCTATGGATGGATTGATCTTGATGCCGCTCTACCAAAAGCAAGGTGGTGACGGATTCTTTATTGTGCAGGAGATATACTAATTGTATTACAAGAGATTAGCAACTAAGATATCTTCATCGAGTTCTTCCTAGTGAATACATTGAGGAATTGAGGAATTGCTGAATTGGATATTTGGGGAATTGGGGAATTGGAGAGTTGGATAATTGGATAACTGGGGGATTGTTAAAATGGAGAACTGGGGAATTGGGGAACTGGGGAATTGTTAAAATGGAGAACTGGGGAATTGGATAATTGGATAATTGGAGAACTGGGGGATTGTTTAATTAAAGAAAAAAATGAATCAGTATGTATAAATATAATTTTGAAAAATTAGAAATCTGGCAGAAAGCAATAGAATTGTCCGTTGAAATTTACGGAGCAACAAAGGATTTTTCCCAAGATGAGAGATATGGTCTTACTTCCCAGATTCGCAGGTCATGTAATTCTATCAGCGCCAACATAGCCGAAGGAACAACTAGATCATCTAGTAAAGATAGGAGACGTTTTGTTCAGATAGCATTTGGTTCAGCAATAGAGTTAATAAGTCATTTAGTACTTGCTAACAAATTAGGATTTTTAAATAATACTAAATATGATGTTCTCAGAGCTAGTTTAAATGAGTTGGTTAATAAAATTAATGCATATTCAAAAGCAATAGAAAACACAAAAAATGGATAAATCGGGAACTGGAGAACTGGAGAACTGGAGAATTGGGAAACTGCGGAATTGGAGAATTGGGAAACTGCGGAATTGGAGAGCTGGGAAACTGGGGAAATTGGAGATCAATTGACAAACATGCAATTCCCCAATTCCCCATAAAACCAATTCCCCAAAATGCAATTCCCCATAAAACCAACACCAACAATTAAACAATTAAACACTTTTTAAAAAAATAGTAAATACTAATTCTTGACTCTGACTTTACATCAATAGATGGGGGTGGAGAAAAAATATGTTCAGTATTACTCCATTTTTTTACTAACAAGAAGTTAGCTAGTAACATCCTAAAAAATCGGCCTTTCCCAAACTCATTTAATCATGAAAAACGTTTTCATTTGCCTAGCTATGCTTTGTCGCCACCTTCCCCTTTTTTAAATATTTTACATACGCCATTTAACATTTGCTTAATATACCAGTCTAATATGTTTATCTTTGATTTCGTAAACATCACTCAACACATGTACATCAGGATTTTAACACTTATTATTTGCCATTTTGTGGCTGTAGGAACCATTTCGACACAGAGTTTGCCAGCCCAGTGGCGCATCGATGAACAAAATCACATCATCAAAGCGGGTGATCAAGAGAGTAAGAAGTTGTATAATGAATCCAACATAGAAGAAGTTAGACTCTATTTTAGCCAATCCAATTTCTTAACACTTCTGGCATCAAACTACGCTAGCAAGAAGGATCTCTTGTGCAAGATGGTGTACAAAGGAGTGACCTATGATAGCATCGGCGTAAGGTACAAAGGTCAGACTTCGTATTTTATGAATCAGACCCAGAAAAAATCATTTGCTGTCTCACTTGATGCTTTTAAAGAAGGTCAGGATATAGATGGATACAATAATCTCAATCTCGACAATTCATGGACAGATCCTTCGATGATGAGGGAAGTTTTGTACTACAACTTGATCAGAAATCACACCCCTGCTGCAAAGGCAAATTTTGTAATCGTTTATCTTAATGATGTGAGTTGGGGCGTATATCAGAATGTAGAGCAACTCAACAAAGATTTTCTAAAAGAATGGTATCCAAATCCGGATGGTACGAATCTAAGAGCTGACGTGCCTCCAGGTACCTCAGTCGGTGGTGGTCCTGGTGGAGGAGCTCAATGGGGAGACGGTACGGCAGCAATAAATTATCTTGGAGAAGATACGACCCTTTACAAAAAATATTATACACTCAAATCAACGGACGAAACCGATCCCTGGGTAGCACTAAAAGACGCTTCGAAAGTGCTCAAAAATTCTACCAATCTGGCTGCCGATGCGCCAAAATATTTTGATATCGATAAGATTTTATGGCATCTCGCTGCTGAAATTGCATTCGGTGATGATGATAGTTATGTCTATAAAGGCAAGATGGATTATTATGTTTACCATGAGCCCACGCTGGGTAGATGGGCGACTTATGACTATGACGCCAACAGTACTTTTGTTCCCGCACATTCGACATGGTCACCTTTTTACAATGCCAATAAAGCCAATTATCCATTGCTCAATAAGCTGCTGGCAGTTCCTAGTTTTAGACAGCGATATCTAGCGCATCTGCGGACGATCATCGACCAATCATTTGACCAAGCATCGTTCAATATACTTGTTGATACGATGGATCGCAGGATCAAAAACCATGTTTTTGTTGATACCAAAAAAGCATCCACCAATGCCCAATATACATCGGAACTAACCGTACTTAGGAAGTTTGTCACCGATAGGAGAACTTATTTACTGTCTAATGCTGAAGTAAAAATGGTAGCTCCGACAATCGCTTCAGTGCAATTAATGTCCTATGGACAGCCGTGGTCCATAGTGAGAGAAGGTGACCAGACGACGATCGTGGCTAAGGCTTCACACAGTGCAGGCATCAAAGAATGTGCCTTACATTTGGGCAGTGGTATCATTTCAACTTATGAGCGATTACTGATGTATGACGATGGCACGCATGGCGATGTTGTGGCTAGTGATGGCGAATATGCAATCACGATTGATAACCCTTTGGCTGGAGCACTTGTTACTTTCTATGTCGAAGCAGTAGCAAATAATACGGACAAAACGATCTCATTCTATCCGCAAGGTACTGAGCATGAATTGTTTTATTATAATGTCCAAGCTAAAACGCAATCAGCAGCCACCGTCGTCATCAACGAATTTATGGCGTCCAACAAAGGTATCATCAAGGATGAAAATGGCGAAGATGAAGATTGGATAGAGCTTTTTAATACAACAAATTCACCAGTCAACCTCAGTGGTTATGTAATGACTGATGATGATGCAAATCTGGACAAATTTGTATTTGCTGAAGGCACGATATTACCAGCAGGAGGATATCTTATTGTTTGGGCTGACGAAGACGGTGTACAAGGACCCTTGCATGCTAACTTCAGGCTGGCTGCAGGTGGAGAGAAGATAATATTGCTAAATAAGGAGAAAGTAGAAATCGATAGGGTGGAGTTCGGTGTACAAGAGACAGATCTTTCATCCGCTCGAAAGCCCAATGGAACGGGCTCTTTCAAGATAGGTAGCCACACATTTGGTTTCAATAATGATACAAGTCCTACCAACGACGAAATATTGACAAACCTTGTCATTCAACCTAATCCTGCGTTAACAGAGATCCAAATCGTAACTGATAAAGAAATAAGTCATATAACTATCTATGACATGCAAGGGCGGGCTCTCATTAATACAAAAAATACAACTATCGACGTACAAAACTTATTGTCAGGAACTTATGTCATTAAAGCAGATAGGTATGTTGGCAGGTTTGTAAAACTATAAAATTTGGCTTTAATAGATCTAACTCAAGATATTGTACTCGAAGACGACAGAGTCTTGCTCAGACCTTTGGTACCGTCCGATGATGCCTATTTGATTCCTTTTGTTATCAACGAACCAGATTTGTGGCGCTATTCTCTTGTGCCCCCTATCGGAGAAGAAGGAATGAAAGCTTATGTGGCCAATGCGATAAAATCACGGGAACTTGGGAAGGAGTATACCTTTATTGTCTATGATAAGCAAGCTAAAGCCTATGCAGGTTCTACTCGTTTTTATGATATTCAGATCAATCAAGCTTCGATGCAACTCGGATACACATGGTATGGGGCAGCATTTCAGGGCACAGGGTTAAATCAGCATTGCAAGTATTTATTGCTTTCGCTGGCATTTGAGCAGTGGGAGTTAGGACGAGTTGAATTTAGGGCAGATTTTGATAATAAAAGATTGATCGCTGCGATGCACAAGATAGGGTGTACGACCGAGGGAATTCTACGGTCCCACGGCTACAGGCATGATGGTAGTAGACGCTCGAGTATCATTTTAAGTATTTTACGAGAAGAGTGGGATAATGGTCTAAATGAAAATCTCCGCAAGCTTCTAAGTGATGCTAGGTAGTATTTTTGGTGCCTTTCGGCAAAAAATCATGGCATCATCGTAAAATTATTATCTTTGCCGTCAAGTTATGAGTAAGTTAACCAAAAATAGGCAGCAAGAGATATTTGACCTGGAATTATTTCCACATATACAGGCGTTGAAGACGTTTGCCTTTCACCTTACCTACAATGAAGAGGACGCGGATGATCTCGTACAGGAGACCTATCTCAAAGCACATAAATTTATTGATAATTACGTTGAGGGAACTAATGCGAAGGCTTGGTTGTTTAAGATATTAAAGAACGCTTATATCAACGAATATCGCAAGAAGATTAAGCGTCCTATTAAGGTTGATATTGATGAAGT
>JANMMV010000359.1:0-5839 GCA_031373565.1 Saprospiraceae bacterium | reverse complement strand
ATCATAAAGAAGTACATGAATCCAAGAATCAGTACAGGGAAAACTAAATTTAAAAGGCCACTACTATTTTGTAAAATAAATAAGTTTATCATCAATTATGATTTATATTTTAAGTTGAAGACAAAGATAAAGACTTCTCCGAATTTATCTAATAAAAAAGAGCAATCTCAAATTAATGGGATCGCTCTTAGTAATTTAGGTTCAATATAATTCTTAAACGAAGAATTCCGTACCTGCAAAATGAAAAGCGCCCTCAATTGCTGCATTTTCATCACTATCTGATCCATGTACGGCATTTTCGCCGATATTTTTAGCAAATCGTGCGCGGATCGTACCAGCTTCAGCTTCTGCAGGGTTTGTCGCTCCGATCAGTTTCCTGAAGTCCGCAACTGCATTGTCTTTTTCAAGAACTGCAGCAACGATTGGGCCAGAAGACATAAACTCTACCAACTCACCATAAAATGATCTTGCGGCATGTACAGCATAAAACTCACCAGCTTTTTCGGCAGATAGTTTTGTATACTTCATTGCTACAATTTTAAACCCAGCTTCGTTGATTTGTGCTAAGATGGCACCGATATGACCGCCCGCAACCGCATCAGGTTTGATCATTGTAAATGTTCTATTATTTGACATAATTATTAATTTTTCTATGTAATTTTTGAAATAACGCCGCAAAAGTATGAAATCAAATTTCAAAAAATGTACTTTAACGAAAATAAATTTTGAATTTTGCAATAAAATTTTCAATTTTGCGCCTGGAATGATAGAATCTATAGAAACCTTGAAGCAGTGGCTGTCCTATCCCAAGGAGATAGCAATCGTATCGCACCGTAATCCGGATGGAGATGCAGTAGGATCGTCTTGTGCATTAGCTGGATATTTGGAGACATTTGGACATAATGTCAAAGTCGTTTTTCCTAGTGATTATCCCGCAAATCTTG
Source organism: Saprospiraceae bacterium (assembly GCA_031373565.1). Classification (GTDB taxonomy): domain Bacteria; phylum Bacteroidota; class Bacteroidia; order Chitinophagales; family Saprospiraceae; genus OLB9. Next base: position 4,895 of record JANMMV010000359.1, on the reverse strand, counting down.
AATATATTCAAGGAATTTTAAGGTCTATTATTTTTGACACTGATCAAAATGGAGCACGTCTAGCAATTGACAAGGCAGAGATCATATTTTGTCTTGATTTCAACGGTTTGGATAGGGTAGATAAGCTAGGTGAAAATATACAGTTTTCCAAGGCCAAAAAAATTCTTATTGATCATCACCTCGATCCTGAACCGTTTACAGACTTGATGTTCTCAGATACAGAGGCCAGTAGTACTTCGGAGTTGGTATATCAAGTTATAGACGCTATGGGTGGACGTTCTCGGATAACACCCGCGATCGGCGAATGTATTTTTACTGGTTTGATCACTGATACAGGTTCATTCAAGTACGGAACACGTCCATATACATATGAAGTAGCAGGTAATTTAAAATCTCTCGGTGTGGATGATTATTATGTTGCTGATAAAATATACAATACTCAATCTGAAAAAAACTTACGACTACTAGGCTACTGCCTTGCAAATCAGATGGAAGTAAACAATGATTACGGTTACGCCATGATTCATTTGACAAAAAAGGATTACCAAGATTACGATATTCAGCGAGGAGATACCGAAGGAATAGTCAATTTCATGTTGACGATGCCGCACATCAAAGTAGCTATTTTTATCACAGAGCAGCCTACCATTGTAAAGATATCGCTTCGCAGCAAAGGTGATATTTCTGTTCAAGATATAGCATCTAAATATTTTAATGGTGGAGGACATAAAAATGCATCTGGCGGTGGAGTTTATGCCAGTCTCGCAGACATTATGTCTAGAGTCAGGAAAGTGATGCCAGACTACCTCCCAAAATTACGTTCTTAAAATCTTATTATTTATAAATATAACATTATCTAAATTATCAAATTTATTCATTCATGAAAATTTTAAATTTAACTATTATTGCTGCTTTACTTTTTTTTGCAGCTAGTTGTAAATCTGGTGGTACAAAAAAGACACCAAGTGGTTATAGTTACACAATGAAGTCATTAGGATCTGGACCTGCTGCCAAAGTGGAAGACTTTGTTTCTTTCGGTATAAAGCTAGTTGGAAATGACGGAAAAGTAATTCAGGAAATTAATGACAGCACTAACTATCCTAACATGATGATTCCTAAGGAATTTGCAAAGGGTAAAGAGGCAAATCCTATCGTTGAGGCTTTGTTAGGTGCAAAAGTTGGAGACTCCATCATCATGATCTATCCAATTGATTCATTTCCGCAAGCACCTATGGAATTACAGGCTTTAAAATATATTGAATATAGAATCTGCGTCAAAAAAATTCAGAGCAAAGCAGAGGCGGATGCTGCATCCAAAAAGTTGGAGGAAGAAAGAAATCTTGCAATACAAGCAAATGCGGCAAAAATGCCCGCTATCGAAGAGTTAGTAAAGACAACTTTGGCTGACTATAAATCAAAAAAATTAGAAGTTAAGTCAACTGCGTCTGGTCTTAAATACTATATCGTGAAGGAAGGGGCAGGACCTAATGTAACGCCAGGACAAACGGCAACAGTGCAGTACTATGGTTGCTTGCTTAATGGGAAGAAGTTTGATGATTCTTTCTCAAGAGGGGCAGCATTCCCGTTTTCAGTTGGAGCACAACAAGTGATTAAAGGTTGGGATGAAGGTTTTACATTGTTCAATAAAGGAACAAAGGCCTTTTTATTTGTCCCTGGAAACCTTGCTTATGGAGAGCAAGGTCAACCTCAAGGTGGTATAGGACCTAACGAAGAGTTGGTTTTCTACGTAGAGCTTGAGGATATCAAATGATAATTTTATGGCTTGAAAATTTTTAGGCCAAGGGTAATTTAAGATAGCTTTATTCCGCAGGGGGTAAAGCTATTTTTGTTTATATAATGCTAGTTTGTAAATAGAGTAGCTTCCCAATGCATCGTGTAGTTCATTTTGTTAATCATTTCTTGTTTTACTATATCTAAAGGCTTACGTATAGAAGTAGATTTTTAACTAAGAACTGGCAGATGTTTTCGTAATATCATTGTTAATATTTAGACGTAATTCAATGATATGCAGCTATTTATTTAATGTTATTTGTTGTATATTAAATATTTGTAAATAGGGGTTGTTTCTCGGTTTTAAGACTTATCTTTGCGCGGTATATCTATTTCAACCGTGGACTATACTTATCTAACCAAAACTCAAGCTCGAGAATGAAAATTTTTAACATCCCCCAGTTTAACTTTGCACCATTGAAGTTAACTTTTTTAGTTGCGTTTATTCTGTTTAATCAAGTATCTTGGTTATCAGCTCAAAGTTGGACTCCTGTACAAGTTTCAGATTTTAACAGTCAACTTGGCATAAAGGATATTGTTCCTACAACATTTCAAATATTTGAAGTTGATGACAATGAACTGAAATCAATACTGGCTACTGCTCCAAAAGAAGATTTTGTAACGTCATCCCAAACTATTATTTCTCTAGGTCTGCAGAATGGCGAAATAGAAGATTTTGCTATAGTCGAATATACCATGATGCAAGCAGGTCTCGCCTTACAGTTTCAAGACATAAAAACTTATAAAGGCGTTTCAATAACAAATCCTGCCCACCAAGTAAGGATTGATTATACTTTCCACGGGCTTAGAGCTATGATTATATCACCGGAAGGCAATGTCTACATCGATCATTACCAACGGAATGATAAAAACCATAAAATTGTATATTACAAAAAAGATTATAAAAACAATTTTCCTTGGTTTTGCGGTGTGAAAGGAGATTCGTTCAGAAATAGGGATGAAAATATAAATGGATCACGTGTCGGTGACTGTGGAATCAGGCATCAATATAGGCTTGCAATATCGGCAACGGGAGAATATACAGCATTTCATGGCGGTACCGTTGCTTTAGCATTGGCGGCAATGGTTACAACGATGAATAGAGTTAATGGCGTTTTTGAGATTGATTGTGGAGTCCGCATGATCTTGATCGCAAATAATAACTTGATTATTTATACCAATGCTGCCACTGACCCATTTACAAATGGCGATCCAGGAATGATGATAGGTCAAAATCAAGCCACTACCGATGCTGTGATAGGCAATGCTAATTATGATATTGGGCACGTTTTTGGCACAAATTCTGGAGGTCTTGCAGGTCTAGGAGTAACATGCGCCACCGGGAACAAAGCACTTGGTGTGACTGGGAGCGGTTCACCTGTTGGCGATCCTTTTGATATTGATTATGTGGCTCATGAAATCGGCCATCAGTTCAATGCTAATCATACCCAGTACAATGATTGCAACCGGAATAACTCGACAGCTATAGAGCCAGGTTCTGCATCAACCATTATGGGATACGCAGGAATATGTGCACCTGATATACAAGCAAACAGTGATGCATACTTTAGTACTGCAAGCTTGTTTGAAATCCGTCCTTTCGTAGCAAGTAATACTTGTGATGTGGAAATTTCAGTTACAAATGTTTCACCTACAGTGTCTCCTTTGGCAAATTTTTCAATACCTATTTCTACACCATTTGCATTGACGGCATCAGCTACAGATCCAAATGGTTCATTGACCTATTGTTGGGAGCAAATCAATGCATTCGCTGCACCTGCTCAGACAATGCCACCAGCGGGTACCAACGTATCAGGACCTATGTTTCGATCACTGACACCGGTGGTCAGCCCAACACGATATTTTCCTAATCTACCTGATGTACTGAATAATGTAAATCCTACATGGGAAGAGTTACCCACTGTAGGTAGAACTATGGATTTTAGGGTTACTGTTAGAGACAATTTTGCGACAACAGGATGTACAGGTGAAGTCTCAAACACTATCACAACGGTAGCCGCTGCTGGCCCATTTGTAGTAACCTCACCAAATACTGCTGTTACTTACGCAGGCAATTCTAGTCAAAATGTTACGTGGAATGTAGCAGGAACAACAGCTGCTCCAATTAATTGTGCAAATGTAGATATACTTTTGACAACGAATGGAGGGGCCACATTCACTACTTTGGTAGCGAATACACCTAATGATGGTACGCAAAGTGTCATTATTCCAAATACTTCAACCACTACCGCAAGAATTTGGATTAGATGTTCAAATAATATATTTTATGATGTTTCGAATGTGAATTTCACTATACAAGCTGTTACGGTACCTTGTAGTGAGTTATTTATTTCCGAATATGTCGAGGGAACTTCTAACAATAAAGTGATTGAAATTTATAACCCTACAATGTCTCCTGTTGTTTTGACTGGTAATTACCAATTAAGAATATATTTTAATGGGAGTTTAACTGCTGGAGGTACAATTAATTTGACGGGTACAATAAACTCCCAAGATGTGTACGTCATAGCAAATACAGCAGCCAATGGAACCATCTTAGCTCAAACAGATCTTACCTCAGGTTCTTTAACTTTCAATGGTGATGATGCTGTTGAACTATTTAAAAATAGTTCGTCCACGACGATAGATGTTGTCGGCCAAATCGGGTTTGATCCGGGTGCAGAATGGGGAACAGGCCTGACTTCAACTGCTGATAATACAATACGTCGTAAAACAAGTATAACCATTGGAGATCCAATTGGCAATAACGTTTTTGATCCAAGTATTGAATGGGATGGATTTGCAACTGACGATTTTAGTGGACTTGGAGTACATTTAAGTGCTTGCTCATGCCCAGATTTATCTTCTGCTCCTAATAATGTAATGGTGACAAATAGCACATGTTCTAGTTGCATACTTTCAGGAGGATCTATCACGGCAGCTGTTAATAATTGTCCAACTGGTTCGACACTTCAATATTCTACTGATGGAGGAACTATGTGGAGTACAACTCTTCCTATTTATGACCAAGACGGCCCTGCTCAATCAGTCATTACAAGATGTCAATGTAATTTAATTTTGACAACGGTAAGTCCTTCGTCGAC
>JANMMV010000341.1:0-3982 GCA_031373565.1 Saprospiraceae bacterium | reverse complement strand
GCTACTTCTTCTGGCGTTAACTCATTTTTCTCCGCTTTATCAGCAAGCTTTTCCTGCTGTTCGGCCAGCTTGTTTAGGTCTTTAATTTGATCTTTGACATTCTTCTCCATGTCAAGTTGCTTGTACAATTCAAGCATTCGATCCATCTCTTTCTCAAGTGTTTCGTTGTTTTGCTCAAACTGTTCCAGCATTTGGACTGCATCTTCTTTTTCTAATTCTTGAAGCAATTCTTTGATCTTATCCATCAACTCTTTTGTCTCTGGATCCATGGCCTTCTCGAATAATTCCTTAAGTTTTTCTTGTTTTTCCATGATCTCTTCAGGTTGAGTTTGAAATTCTTCCTGATTCTTTATATTTTCGTCAAGCTTGGCCTTCGCCTTTTCGATCTGCTCTTGAAGTTTTTTCTGCTCATCGAGCATCTTCTCCATTTCTTTCTTGTCTTGCCAATTCAAATTTTTGCTCTGTAGGAGTTTATCCTTAAGCTTTTTCATGTTTTCTTGAAGCTTATCGATATTCTTTAGCGCTTGATTGAGTTCATCTTTGATTTGTTCATCATTGAGTTCGTCTTTCTTGCGAATTTCTTCCAATGTCGGCTTCTCGATTGACAAGATCGGTGATTTAGATTTTTTACTGCCATTGACACCATCGTTATCTCCGACTTCAAAGTAGAAATTTAGCTTATCTCCAGGCGCCAAAGCAATTTTCTTCAAATCAAAAACATAATCATATTGAATCTCACGACCATCTTGTTTAGACATTTTGGTTGTTTGCACAGGAGAAATCTGACCATTTTGCTTCGTAATGGTGTAATTGAATGACAGGTAGCTTAGACCATAGTCATCTGCTGCAGTACCTATAAAATAGACCAAAGTGTTGTCAAGACTGTCGATAATTTTTTCTGCGGTGATTGCAGGAAATTGATCCTTTACCACACTTATTGAGTACACAAGCGAATCTGCATTCTTGATATACTTATTGGACAAGAACAACTTGTACATTTCATCACTAATTGCTGATTTTGTATATCTAAATCTATTCTCGTCGCGACGCTCAGTCTCAACGGATGGTCGATCTCCAAATTTCATGACAACTTTATCTGTTGCCAAGGCATCAAATAACCATGTCATTTTTGTTCCTTCTGGGACGACAATATCACCAGAATTTGAGATCACTTCATCCTTTCTATCTACGTATGCAGGAAAGTCAAGCGCAATGCTAAAATCTGTTAGATTTGGTTTTTCGAGTACATCAAGCGTGTAATCTTGGGAAACGACGGAGCCCGATTGCACATGAAATGGTACATCTTGTTGCACATTTTTAAAAATGTAACTGAATGATGTGGGCGCATCTTTTTGCATCTTGTATTGAAATCCATCAATCACAACGAATACTTCGTTAGGTATCACATTGCCTGTAACATCTACCTTGAGTGTGTAATCTTGAAACTGGATCACCTTAAGCGAATTTGCATCTACCGAATAAGAAAATGGTGCTGTTTTAGCAAATTTCTTATCATTCTGGATGATTCGAGATGTACTATCTGTGATCAATCCTGGTGCAATTACTAGCACACTTGCAAGCAAGAACAATGGTGGCAACGCATACTTAAGATATTGTTTATTTGCGTTTAAATCTATTGCCGTTTTAAAAGGTACAAGCTTAATTTCATTTGTCTTTTGCTCTATACTAGCCCTAATCAAAGAGGCGTTGGCTTCACCAGATTCTTGACGTTTGAGTTGAAGAATATTTAGTAATTTATCTTTGACATCAGCAAAATGTTCACCAATGATCATCGACGCATCTTCGTGGCTGATGTTCTTACCTAATTTAAAGTATCTAATTAATGGATTGATGACCCAAAAGCCTAGTCCTGATAGCACTGTTCCCAAGAATGAATAGAAGAAAAACTTCCTAACGCCTGTCCCGAAATAGAAAAAATACTCTAAAGCGGTAAAAGTCAAAAAAATCGCTCCAACTATCCCTACGGTATACAGGCTGCCTTTTATTAACTTATTGACATAAAATTTACGAATAAATTGATCGAGTTTTTCGATCAGTATTGTATAGTTAGTCTGTTGTCCACTCATATCTTAGGGTCCGTGTATGCAATAATTTCTAAATTCTTAAACACATACTTAACATTCAAAGTACATAAATCGTTCAGCACTTTCGAAAAGTCATGGGCTTTTAAAACTAAAAACAATGTAATTTACACCTATTAACATAAAAAGTCAATAGCAGGATGGTAGAAAAGTAAAAATTGATGAATCAAAGGTTAACTCATAAATAGCCCGAAAGCCTAAAAACCAAACTCTTCACTATACTTTGATCTTAGCAAAGGAGAAGTCTCTTTGGTTACAATCTCTTTGATCAATCCCTGTACTTTTGTTGATAATGCGGCTGCTTCAGATTCGGTGCTTGCTTTGCCTTGGATGACTTCATCCAATGTACTCAAAGTCTTGATGGCCATATATTTACGGTAGATGTTGCCAGCAGGATCGCCAGCGATTCCTTGGAGGATGTCAACTGATCTTGCCATTGTTTTTACTGATCGTTGGCTCAAGTAAGTGCCGTATGCACCATAGAAATCCATCAGTTGTTCTGTCGATATTTTCTTTGCTTTTGATTCAAAATAAGAAAGTACATCATCGCTTTCACTCTCTAATATTTGCGCAAAAGCAGAAGCGAGATTGTCTGATGGCTCATTTTTGTATCGCTCAAAATATTTTAAAGCTTTTGTTTGATCACCACCCAATACACTTATTGCAGTACTCAACACAGGATATGCTTGTTCGCTTTCCATCACCAATGTGCAGATATTAGTCGGATCATAATCTTCAATAGCCGTGAGACTATACAAAGCTGCATTTCTCACTTCGGCATGTTTGTCTGCTACAGCCAATTTCTCCAACTTATCAATATATTTTGGAAATTTAATAAGACTGTCCCCGATAGATTGTAAACCGATCATGCGTATCAAATTTGATGGATCTGCCAATGCCTTGTCTATCAAAGGCTCGGTAGTGATCAAACGTTGACCTTCAGGCGTGTTGTTAAGTAGAGAGTAAGCATAAACTTTGTCGTACAGATTCGGCGAATTCATAAACTGTCCATAAAGCGCTTCTACTGATTTGACCTCATCAAATAATCCCAAAACTACATTCTTGCCATCTAGCACATAAGCGACAGGCTCGTCAATATTTTCTAATACAAACTGTTCTTGCATTTTGGTGACTTTGACAGGCTTGTTTACGACCTTGCCATCGGCGTAATAAATCGCTACATCAAAAGGTACTATAAATGGCCTATGATAATCTGCTGGCGTTTCAGATTGATCGACGTCTATCGTTAGCGATCGAGCCGTTTTGCTATAATCATACTTCACTTTAAACATCGGATGTCCTTGCCCTAAAAACCATTGATCAAAAAACCAATGCAAATCTTCACCGGTCGTATCTTCAAACGCCATGCGTAGCTCATCCACTTCGACAGCGGTATATGCGTTGTCAACTAAATATTTGTTTAATCCCGCAAAAAAAGCTTCATCACCAAGGTAGCTTCGAAGCATATGTAATACAAGCCCCCCCTTGTTGTAACTATGTGCGTCAAACATCTCTTCTTTGTTCTCGTAGAAATAATGAATCAGAGGATGGACGCCTGATTGTGCAGCACTCAAATACCCATTGAGCTCGTTAAGCCTGTGATACTCCGCTCTATCTCTTCCATACTTATGCTCTTGCCAAAGGTACTCTGCATAGTTTGCAAAACCTTCATTGAGTGTCAAATTAGACCAATCTTCACATGTAACCAAATCACCAAACCAATGATGCATCATCTCATGTGCAACAATGACATCGTTATCATTATCAATCATCTCTCGCTCAGTTTTCTGTACGAAATCACCAAAAATAACTGCCGAAGTATTCTCCATTGCACCAGAAACGTACTCTCTTACGATGACTTGAGCGTATTTGTCCCACGG
>JANMMV010000313.1:0-1999 GCA_031373565.1 Saprospiraceae bacterium | reverse complement strand
TAAAAGTTGACGCAAATAGTGCCGGGCCAGCTGTGCAATTGATCCAAACACCTTTGCTTGACGGTTTCACACAAATTAATACGATAGCACCACCAAATGTTATTTATGATTTGAAGTGGTCACCAACAAGTACATTATCTTGCAACGATTGTCCGGATCCTATCGCTGACCCAGCGCCTACGACTACGTACACATTGACTTATCTTTACGGTAATGACTGTTTAGATACTACATCTATCACTATAAAAGAAGTTCCAAGTAAGGATATCACAATCGCTAATGTTATCTTGTTAGGTAGCAACGGTGGCAATGGTACTTTTTATGTAAAAATGCCTGATGGCGTTATTGCGCAAGTGAAGCGAATGAGTATATACGATCGATGGGGTAACCTTGTGTTTAATGCTAAAAATGTTCCTGCGGATGACCCAAGTGTTGGTTGGAATGGGCTTTATAATAGTCAACTTGTGAATCCTGGGGTATTTGTGTACTTTATCGAACTTCAAATAGAAGGCAAGTCAAAACAAGACATTTTTAAAGGTGATTTGACAGTTATCAGGTAATGTTAAAAATAGCATTTGCGCCTATTTATAAGTATCAATTGCCAGAAGGGCATAGATTTCCTATGGAAAAGTATGAACTATTGCCGGAGCAACTCTTATATGAAGGATCTATAACAAATGATAATCTTTTCTTTCCCGAGGTGTTATCGGATGATACATTTTTACTAACCCATACGCGCGATTATCTTAACAAGTTGAACAATCAGACTTTAAGCGCGAAAGAGATACGCAATATTGGTTTTCCTATGTCTCCTGACTTTGTAAAGCGTGGCAAAGTAATCGCAAGTGGTACTTATGAGTGCGCTTTATATGCTCAGAAATATGGTGTTGCTATCAACATTGCCGGCGGTACACATCATTCTTTTGCGGACAGGGGAGAAGCTTTTTGTTGTTTCAATGATGTAGCCGTTGCTTCAAATATGCTATTGGCCACTGGTCAATCCAAAAAAATCTTGGTAGTCGATCTCGATGTCCATCAAGGTAACGGAACAGCTCATATTTTTGAAAACGACGATAGGGTTTTTACTTTTTCTATGCATGGAGAGAAAAACTATCCGACTAGAAAGGAGAAATCAAATCTCGATATTGGACTTCCTGACAAAACCGGTGACGCAGTTTATTTATCTATTTTAGCTGAAAATTTGCCAGTACTGATTGATGAAGTCCAGCCAGATATGGCATTTTACGTCGCAGGTGTTGATGTTTTGGAAACCGATAAATTGGGTAGGTTATCTTTGACAAAGGAAGGTTGCAAGCGTCGAGATGAGTATGTTTTTGAGACCCTGAGAGCGGCAGATTTGCCAGTGGCGGTCTGTATGGGTGGTGGCTATTCGCCAGTGCTTGCTGATATTATCGACGCACATGCCAATACCTATCGGACGGCGTTAGATGTTTATTTTTAAAGGTTGGTTACTGAATCCGATCCTTCAAAAAAGGCAAACTTTCTCTAAATTGAGCCATAATGACCTTCTCGAGATTTACTGTTTTACCTTCTTCTTGATTTCCTAATTCTGCTAAGACGGTGCCATTGTAATCGATGATCATCGAACAACCATTGTATTCATATCCATTGGCATCGATCCCGATTCGATTGACACCTAAGACATAACATTGATTTTCAATAGCACGCGCGATGAGCAATTGTTTCCAATGATGGATGCGCTTGACTGGCCAGTTGGCGCAATAGATGATTACATCTTTATTTGGTTGATTGTAGGTTGTATAGGGAAATCTCAGATCGTAACAAATTTGTGTTTGTATTTTCCACTCATTGACATCAAAAACGGTTGAACGGCTGCCAGGTGTGTACTGTTTACCTTCTCCGGCCATGCCGAAAAGATGGATTTTGTCATACATTGATATCTCTTTACTAGGTCTAACAATCAGACTTGTATTGTAGTATTTTCCTCCTCTAAACATCGGGATGGACCCAATGATAG
>JANMMV010000300.1:0-10796 GCA_031373565.1 Saprospiraceae bacterium | reverse complement strand
GCTACTTTTAGAAATGGTAATATTGGAATTAAGGTTGAAAATTTAGCACAGAGAAATAGTGGTAGTCGTTCTTTTAAAATTGAAAGTGAGAACTTCTTTACAAATTTGAATACAGGAATATTAATAGAACGAAATTTCGGCGGTTCAATTAAAAATCAAGAATTTACAAGTTGTTTGACAGGTATTTCTGTAAAAGAATTAAAGGATTATAGTGGGAGTCAAGATTTGCTAGTAGAAGATTGCACTTTTGAAGTACAGAATATTGGAATAAGTGTCGCTTCATCGGGTACTAACACAGATTGCTTGGTACTTGGGAACTCAATTTCAAAATTTGGTGCAAATATTTATAAAAGTGCAGGAATTTTTATAAAGGACTCTCCAAATTTTGGCGCCACGATTTCTTTTAACCCAATGATTTTTGGCTTTACCACGGGGATTAAATTTGATAATGTTGGTTTGAACAGATATTCATTAACCTTTAATACTTTTGTATCAAACAATTATGCTTTGTCATACACTAATAATACATTTTCTGGAGGTGGTTTAAATAGAGTTGAGAATTCAAATTTTTTGAACAATGATAAGATTTATATCAGTTCTGCTAGTGGATTGTCCTTCAAAAAAAATACATTAAATGCAGTTTCGGGTACTCAACCCTCTAACTTTCCTAATGCAACTGGTTTTACATTTAAGGAGAATGCCTTCAATGGAGAATTTTCAGGAAAATCAATAGCCAATATTGAAAATGGAAGCGGAAACACTTTTTGTTGTAATACCATCAAAAATACAGGAAGTGGTTTACTGCTTAGTGGTACAAATCCTGCCACGTCATTAAATGTGACTACTTTTGAAGGAAGTGAATTGACTCTAGAAGAATCAATGATCGGGGACCAAATACACACAGGTAATCGATGGAAAGGAGCTACTTCTAAAGGATCGTTGATAGGCGCAGAACCGACAGAAAATCTTTTCGAAATAAATCAATCCCAAGGTAATGCCACGCTTGGATTTATGCAGCCAAATGTTATTGATCCAGTTAATCAAGCGGCTGAATGGTTTATTAATAACACAAATGGTAATGCAACAGGTACATGTTCCAATAATTGTGGATTGATGTTGATCCCAAATGGGCAAGGACCTGAAGACCCATCTTGGGTACACCCACCTACATCTATTCCTAATTTGGGACCGTGTTATCCAACAGGATTTGACAGAGATGGTGATGGTATATGTGATAGCAATGATCCCGATCCAAACGATCCATGCTACCCTTTGACCCAAGATTCTGATGGCATATGTGATGTTTTAGATCCTGATGTATTAAATTCTTGCAACCCTATATCAATAGACACCGACCACGATGGCATTTGTGATGGCAATGACCCTGATCCTAACGATCCTTGTGTTCCAAATGGGGTTGATACCGATGGTGATGGCGTATGTGATATCTTAGATCCCGATCCTAACAATCCTAACCCATACAACATACCTAGTGGTGGACCGGGTGGATATACTAATCAGGATAGCGATGGCGCTCCGTATAGCGTAGAAGGTTATTCTAGCGCTGGATATCTATACAGTGTAGCTTCACTAGAAGATATAGCAAGTCGCACCATCGGAACTACAGATTATGACGAACTAAATTATGTAGAGTCGATGGCTTTTCTGCACAGGATCTTGCATACCTCACCTTATTTTAGAATTGTTAGCAATAAGCTCAACGTCAAGTATAATCAGCTTAATGCAAGTTCGATCGCCGAATATGATGCGATCGAGAGAAAAATCAGTAATGGAGCTAAAATCAAGAAGCAGCTACAAGTAAATTACAGTAAGAAAAGTTTGTATCTTAATCGACTTAAGAACGTAAGCAATCGATTGAATATTAATGTTGTCCAAGATTCATTGTACTCCATCTTAATCGATTCAGTATCTGAAACAGAATTTAATAAAGTAGAAATAATCAATCAACAAATTGATAGTACTAGACACGCTAAATCCCTGGTGTTTTCAAATGCTGTAGCGAATTTGCCGACAGACTATAATCGTCATACCGCACTCAAAGAGTTCTATCCAATCTATGTAGCTAATATCTTAAATAAACAGCCATTAAATCAGGCACAGATTAGCTCGCTTTTAATCAGAGCTAATAGTTGCCCATTGATCTATGGTGAAGCGGTACATCGAAGTAGGGAGATTTTGATTGGTGCTGGGTTGTACGATCCTCAGGATTTTACATCAAATTGTCAATCCACGGTCTTGAGACAAAAGAACAAGAATATTGAAGATGAAATAGCAGTTTTCCCGAACCCAACACTTGGTATAATCAATTTTACAAATACCGGTATGCTTGATCAAGTTGTAGTTAGTGATATAAGTGGTAAAGAGTTGATCAAATTAGAACATCAAGATTTGAGATCTGGAATCATCGACTTAAGTCAATTTAGTCAATCAATTTGTTTTTTAACTTTTGTACAAAGTAATGGAGTAAAGATTCATAAAAAAGTAATCGTTATAAAATGAGACAATTGTGGATAATCCTTATGATCTTTCATTCAGCGTTAACTGCGCAGGAATTTGATAACACTTGGATAATGGGTGGAAATTCTAGAAATTTCTTTTTTGATGGATTTCAGTGGGGAACTATGGCAGCAAATTTTGATCGAGAACCATTCTCCTTAAGATATGATAGCTTGATCACCCTCGACATGGCTGGAACATGTACTTCATTTAGTGATCACGCAGGGCATTTATTGATGTATTCCAATGGACAGTCTATGCATAATGGACACCATCGTCCAGTCCCAGGGCTAGATACCATTTCATATAGTACGTACTGGGAAAATTTCAAATCGCCAAATAATCCTTTTCCAGGTGTTAATTGGTTAGCAGGATTTCCAATAAGGAAGGGAGTAATGATACTCCCTTCCTTTACACCAAATGAATACATCATCTTCAGTATAAGACGGACCAATCCGCCAGATGATAGTATTAGTTCGCACCGTACTACCAGCCTCCTAACATCAGAAGTTAGATTTGATTCGGTAAACCCCGAAGGAAAGGTGATTTATAAAGAACGGTCCTTACTAGAAGGATTTTTTCAAGGTGGATTCTCGGCCTGTCGTCATGCCAATGGTAGAGATTGGTGGATCGTACACAATGCAGAATACAACAAGGCCATTTATGTATTTCTTTATACGCCTGATGGTGTAAAGTTGATACATACATTTGACGATGTAACAAAGGTAGCATATCGGCAGACCTTTGTAGTTGGTAACTTTAGTCGTGATGGTAGTCTATATGTGGCAGCAGAATCAATTGGGATCAGAACCGACACAATGTTATTGACTATCTATGGTTTTGATCGCAATAATGGATTACTATTAAGAAAAGAGGGTAAAACTATAGTTCCGCAATTAATTTTATTCGGAAGTCCTGAGTTTTCGCATGACAATCATTATTTATATGTAGCAAACGGTCAGCATATTTTTCAGTATGACATTACCCAAAATGAAATCTTACCCACTGAAAAGATCATTGCTACCTACGACGGATCACTATTTGCCTATGTAGAAGGCGGCCCTGCTACCAATTTATTTTTCAATTCGATGACGCTAGGACCCGACGGGCGGATTTATTGCATACCTCCGGGGAATGTTCGCAGCATGCATGTCATTGATTATCCAGATGAGCGAGGAGAAGCCGCAACAGTGATTCAAAATAAATTTAAGTTGCCTTGTCAGATCTTCAACTCGATACCATCATTTCCCAACTACCGCCTCGGCCCACTCGATGGCTCCGCCTGCGACACCCTCGGTCTCGACAATCACCCGATCGCAAAGTATCGTTACGAGCCAGATAGCATCGACTATAAGCGCATCCGCTTTTCTGATTTGTCTTACTTCCGACCTGAGATATGGAGCTGGGACTTCGGCGATGGATCACCTAAGATCTCACAGCGTAGCCCATATCATGCTTATGCAGAGAATGGCACGTACATAGTATGTCTCACTGTCAGTAATGAGAATAGTACAAACACCCTCTGCCGTGATATCACGATCGGCCCAAGTGCTGTGGACGACGAGAACTCAGATCATCCAGCAGAAGTAACACTCTTCCCTAATCCAGTACAAGACATCCTGCTCGTCACCATCGGCGAGTACATCCCCGAACGTGGCCACATCGAGATCTATAATATCTCTGGCCGGCAAGTACATCAGCAGCGAGCCTATTATGGGCATAATAATGTGGATATGAGTGGGTTGGCGGCTGGGACGTATGTGCTGATAGTTATGGATGGAAGCTTTTTGGTTAAGGAGGAGAAGGTGGTTAAAGTTGATTGATTGAATGATTTAATGAATGACAAATTCTTAAAAGATAGGATCGCAATTATAAATTTTAATCAAACTTAAGCATGACTGCGACCATCGTGGTATTCTAACTTCTGATTTCTAATTTCTGACTTGGCTACGTAGGTGATTGGTCTTCGAGTTTCCTCAGCCACCAATTCGAAATCACCGAACAGAAGTCGCTCTGCGCCATCTGCGTAATCCTTATAATCTGTGATTCTGACAAAAAGATGCGAGAGTGCATGAATTATAAATTTATAGAATAGTGGATCACCGTGCTACATTTTTATCAAGCTCAAGCTTGACTGCGAGTATCGGGTGCACATCCACTCCATATCTGAACTGTGATTTGCGGCTGATTTTTTTGATGATGATGATTTAGATAGAGAACAATATGATCAGCGAAAGATATAAATGTTGCTATCTTGCCAACCAAGCCGTAGGATGTGCTATGAAAGTGCATAGTACAAAAGTCAATCATCACACCGATCAAACAATTCCCCACTCAAACAGTTCCCCAATCACGTGCAGCTTTAGCGGCATCACCAATCACGTGCAGCTTTAGCGGCATTAATCACAGTTCAGACATTCACACGATGGTCGCAGTAACGCTCAGGCGTCACAAGTTCTGCCACGTCGATCGCATACTATTGCGTGCCATCATATGGTATCGAGATCCGATTAGTCTAAAAATCCACTCAACCTACCTTCTTTTGATCAAATAGGTATATATTTGGATCTCATTTGTCGCAGAATTAATCATGACTACTAACTCTAACCAAAGTGCTACCCTAATATCTGCCTACGGCTTGACCGACAAGGCGGCACAGGCCATTCAATGGCGCAATACACGCCACAGGTCTGTAAAGCAGCGCAGGCCAAATAGCAGTTTACAACTGAATGGGTGTAATCATTGGGTATTCATCCATTTTCTTTCGTGTCCCAGCTAATGGTAATCAACATCAAGATATTTAGCCTTTTGATACTCTTGACTTTTGTTTTGGGATGCCAAAATGAAGAAGTGGTTAGCTGTGATGATCGTATCGGCGTATATACCTTGTCGACATATTCTATTGGGACAGCAATCAATAGGTATGAAATGGAAAACGACTCATTATATAAGTCAATAGCACTAAAACAGTTCAATAGCATTACACCTGAGAATATTTTTAAGGCGGAGTTTTTGCACCCTGAACCATTCCTTTTTAATTGGACCGATGCAGACAGTTTGGCATCATTTTGTGAAAATAATAATAAAAGATTGCACGGTCACACTTTGATATGGCATCAACAATTACCTCAATGGATTTTGGACTATCAAGGTAGTCCTGCTGATTGGGAACTATTGATGAAAGTACATATTCAGACCATCATGTCACATTTTAAAAACAAAGTAAAAGCATGGGATGTAGTTAATGAGGCTTTTAATGAAGATGGGACATTGCGAAATAGTATTTGGAAACAAAAAATCGGGGTAAGCTATATTGAAAAGGCGTTTTTGTTCGCCAGTGAAGCAGACCCAAACGCCTTATTGTTTTACAACGATTTCAATCTTGAATCAAACACGACCAAGCGGAAGAGTGTATTATCCTTACTAAATAATCTTAGGAATAAGGGCGTGAAGGTAGATGGAATTGGTGTTCAAATGCACATTAGTACCTACTATCCAGAACCATCGCAAATAGCAGATACGTTCTGCGAAATCATAGCTGATCAATACAAGGTGCACGTTTCAGAATTAGACATATCAATCAATCCGTTAGGAAAAGACATTGAGCCGAGCGAAGCACTTTTTAATGCACAAGCCAATGTACTTGGAAGCGTTGTCTTACATTATCATCAGATCCCTGAGCAGTATCAATATGGCATCACTTTTTGGGGAATAAGTGATAAAAATAGTTGGATCCGGAGTTATTACAATAGAGAGGATTATCCCTTATTGTATGATGATAATTATGTACCTAAGCCTTGTTACTGCAAATTAATGTCAATATTATGAAAAGAATATGGGTCATACTCATTTGGTTGATCACACAAAATCAACTACTTGCTCAGGTAGCGATTAGCTATTTTCCATTTCAATCTTTTTTATCTGTTGCTACCAATACGGACAAGCGCTTATTCGCAGATGTAAAGATAGAAACCAATCATTTTATTTCTAATTTCAATATCGAAATTTCACCTAAAGTTAATGTCAAAAGGTTGGAAAAAATAAATTATTACCTTGGAATCGGTGTCAGTATAAATCCAGTAAATTCATTCGCTAACCTACCACTTACCAATGGATACTTCATTGATGTTGGCATGAGAGCAAAACCATTCGAAAAGCTGGATAATCTGCAAGTGGTATTTGAAATATCCCCATATATTAACAGAGATATTAATGGTGGTAATCTAAGAACTAGATTAGGCCTTGCATGGAATTTTACAAGTAAATCAAGAGAATAACACGATTTTCGACATAACGCTTAGGCGTCACAAGTGCTGCGACAGTCGATCGCAGTTGCTAGTTCTCTGGAAATTATCTATTATTTCGGCTTCTCAAAATAGTAATCCCATCATTCCACTATCAACTGCCTACTAACCAACTGTTTACCCTTCTGCGATGCCACAAGTATATAAGCGCCAGATCGCAACGCTGATATATCCCAAACCGTATTCTGATGCGATCCTTTGACTTTTTGTTCTAGGGCGATTCTCCCATTGAATTCATAGATCGTATAGGTCATATCCGTCTGTTCGCCCTGATTGATGATGATATGATCATGGGCGGGATTAGGATAGATAGTGATGGCTGGGATATCTCTGATGGGCTGAGTCGTCGCTGACGTGGTATCTATGGGTACGATGTTACCGTCTTCGTCGAATTTTATTAACCAACCACTATAATCCATCCTTGTGTTGATGTGCCCGCCCATGATGTAATTTCCATCCGATGTGGAAAGTAGTGTAACTGGTTCATTATCATGATTGTGTTGTGTTGAATAAGAAAAGTCTTTTAGCCAGATCTTCTTTCCATTGCCGTCAATCTTTACGACCCTTCCAACAGTGAACAAAGAATCTTTGGTACTACCCTTAGCAGTTGCCACAGTATTGTATAGATATTCATTAGTTTTGTGACCTGCAATTATATCACCGCCAGTCGTAAAATCATCTGTGGTTGGTTTACTATATTCTTTGCGCCAGATGACTTTTTTAGTTTTCATATTGATCCTATACACGACATGTATAAGATCAAAGATGAGATTGACATGATCTTTATATTCACTCGATGCTAGGACAAGGTACTCATCTTGATTAAGTCTCAATGCATCATTAACATCCCAATCAAAATCCTGAATCTTGCTCGTAAACTCTGAGATGATCTCCCCTTTCATGTTGGCTTCTATAAAGGTTACGTAGCTTAATGTATTGTAGTATTTACTACCTATCATAACTAAGGTGTCATGATTGATAAATAATCGGCCACTGGTATAATTAGTTAACTTGTTATCACTATCTACTCTAGGGAGATAGATGAATTTGCGTGTTTTGTCTGGGTAAGAGTAAATGATGGCATTAATGTTTTCGTCAGGCAACAACAAGGTGGTGTGATAGATGGTTGTGTCGCCTTTGATAATCATATCATTGATATAAGTGCCGCCAAGTTGACATTGCACTGAATCTTGGATGGTGATCTTGTTCTTATCCCTGTTATATGCCAACCTAAATAATGCATTTTTTCCACACATGCCGAACATTAAATCTTTACCTTCTTCAATGATTGGTGTGCGGCCCGCAGTAAATATCCACCAACCTTCGATTTCAAAATAAGCCGATCGTAAAGTATCACCAGTTTTCTTGTCATAGCATACAACTTGAACTCCCACTTCTGGCCCATAATCTGCATATCCCACTGTATAATAACCTTCTTCAGTCTCGTGAAGCATTTCTATTCTAGGTATTCCTAAATTAATAGGATACAATTTGTTAAAAAGAGATTGTGCTAGTACAGAAGAAGAATTCAAAAAAATAACTAATCCAATAAAATAAAATTTGAGCTTCATTGCTTTAGATATTAGGTAAGCCCAAGACATTAGTAAATGTCTTGGGCTGTATATTGATTAATTAATTTTAACAAATTTCTCTACGATACTTTCACCTTTGCTGTTATTGATTTTGACAGTATAGACACCTGCTTGCCATTTAGATATGTCGATCAACTGTCTCTCTTGGTGCAAATCTTGCTTTAGGATTCGCTTTCCTTGAAGGTCATAGATATCTATAGTGTATTTGACTTTAACATCAAAATCTAAGATCAGAACTGAAATCTCATTTGCCGCTGGATTTGGACTCAAAACTGCTGTTTGTCTTGTGGATGCTGGACGAAGTTGATTATTAGCAAAGCTAAGGTTGCCGTACATAACACAGTCTATAGGCGACCACGTCATCTGGAATAGATTTGTTAAAGCCGCTCGAGCTTTTTCTGTGGCTACGCCATAGCAACCATTCGCTATGGATATCAATTGATTTTTTTCAGCGATAGGCATCGTAATCGCGCGATTGCCAGCATAATAATATTTCATCAATATGTTGTGCACGATTTTGAATTGTATTAATTGGCTTTTTAAGTATGGGTCGGTAATATTTGTCAGATTAATTTGTGCAAGGTAATTGGTTGCATCTCTGTATTTTTCTTCTGTTATATAGCTGTCGTAGATTTCAAAGCATTAAAGATAAGGACGATTATCTGTTTTTTGACTATTAGCATATTAATTTGTTATAATTTTAATTTGAGTATGTATACAATATCATATCACAAAGGATTACATATGCCAAATTATAGTTAATACCGTTTTCGTATCCTTATTTTTCTTAGCTTTGCAGCACAAATCTGAGATATACACCCTTTATGAGTGAGCAAATCAAACACGAATGTGGTTTAGCCATGATTCGATTGTTGAAACCGTTGAGTTATTACCATGAAAAATATGGTACAGCCCTTTACGGACTTCATAAAATGCATTTACTACTTCAAAAACAACGTAACCGTGGGCAAGATGGCGCCGGACTAGTCACTATCAAGCTTGACTCTGAGCCAGGCACCCGCTATATTTCTCGTCGCCGTAGCAACAATCCGCAATATATCAAAGATCTCTTCGAAGGCGTGTTTAGTCATTTTGAAGACGTGACACCGGAGCAATTCAATGATCCTGCGTGGCTAAAAGAGCATAAACCATATACAGGCGAACTGCTATTGGGTCACTTGCGTTACGGCACACATGGTCCCAATACCATAGAAACGGTTCACCCATTTTTGCGGCAGAACAACTGGATCACTCGAAACCTTGTTTTGGCCGGTAACTTCAACCTTACCAATGTTGACGAATTATTTGAAGAGTTATTGTCGTTTGGGCAATATCCTAAAGAGAAGTCTGATACTGTAACAGTTCTTGAGAAAATCGGACATTTTCTGGATGATGAAGTGCAGCGATTGTTCTCATGGTACAAGCCCGAAGGTTACACAAATCAGCAGATAAATACCTTGATCGCAGAAAACCTAGATTTGCATCGTTTGCTCCAGAGAGCATCAAGAAAATTTGATGGCGGCTATGTCATGGCTGGGTTGATAGGGCATGGCGATGCTTTTGTATTGCGCGACCCGTCGGGGATAAGGCCCGCTTTTTACTATCAAGATGATGAAGTGGTCGTTATCGCATCTGAGCGACCGGCCATACAGTCATGCTTCGATGTGAGATTTAATCAAGTCCAAGAATTGAAACCGGGACATGCGCTTATCATTAAGAAAAACGGTCGTGTCACTGAAGAAATGTGCAAAGATCCATTGCCAACGACGCAATGTAGTTTTGAGCGTATTTATTTCAGTCGTGGCACCGATAAGCAGATCTACTTAGAACGCAAAAAACTCGGTGAACTCCTCGCTCCAAAGATCATGAAAGCCATCAAAGGAGATGTTGAAAATACCGTTTTTTCTTTTATACCTAATACCGCTGAAGTAGCATTTTATGGTATGCTAAATGGACTCAATGATGTGCTCAATATTCGAAAGAATGAAGAAATTCAGGCTTTGATCCAGAACGGAGAAGCGACTCCAGAGTCTATCCAAAAGGTGCTTAGCCAATGTATACGCAGCGAAAAGCTGGCTGTAAAAGACGAAAAACTTCGAACTTTCATAGCTGATGATGCTGCACGTGGTGAGATGATGTCTCATGTTTACGATGTGACATATGGTATCGTACGCAATGACGTCGATACACTTGTACTTATAGATGATTCAATTGTCCGAGGAACGACACTCAAAGAAAGTTTGGTCAAAATTTTGTCCACACTTTTACCTAAAAAAATCATCATCGTCTCTTCTGCACCACAGATCAGATATCCCGATTGCTCGGCGCTCCTCCTCGTCCGCAAGGACGACCTGGTGCGCACGCGCCGCGTCGCGCTGATCGC
>JANMMV010000263.1:0-8459 GCA_031373565.1 Saprospiraceae bacterium | reverse complement strand
CTAATTGATAAGACTGACTACATCAAAGATTTGAAAAGCGTTGATGTCATGTCAATAAAATATATCAAACATCATTTTGGTAGCTTAAATGCGCATGACTTGATGAGACATACCTATCTCAACTTCCCGTATTGGGCTATTAACAGTAAAAAAGCTAAAGATATATTATCTGCAGATGAGTTACAAAAAGTAAAGGATTCCATTCCGGATCGTAGCGATATAGTGTTATACACTATTGGTTATGAAGGTATATCTTTAGAAGAGTATCTAAACCGATTGATAAGGAACGATGTAAAAGTCTTGGTTGATGTCCGCGCAAATGCTTTGAGTATGAAGTATGGTTTTAGCAAAAGCCAACTGAGCAGGTTTTGTGAAAATGTAGGAGTAATGTATTTTCATATTCCTGATGTTGGAATTCAAAGTGATCAGCGGAGAGAATTAAATAATCAAAAGGATTATGATGAACTCTTCCTTACTTATCGAAACGAAAATCTACTAAAAACAAGCCAATCACAGCATCAGATATTATCTTTGCTAAAGCAACACAAACGTATTGCATTAACTTGTTTTGAAGCAGATATTTGTCAATGTCATCGAAAGCACTTGGCAGAAGCTATTGAGCGTCTTGATGGATTTGAATATAATGTAAAACATATTTAGTCATGGCATTAACGAGGGTTTTGGTTGCAGTTAAAACCTATCCTACTATATCTGGTAAATACGACGAACTGGTATGTACTGCAGGTTTTAGAGAAGATGGAACTTGGATTAGAATTTACCCTGTACAGTTTCGCAAAAAATCCTATGATCAACAATACAGCAAATACGATTGGATTGAGCTAGATTTGGAAAAAAATCAAGGCGATTTCAGGCCAGAAAGTTTTCGTCCAGCTTCCTATGATGGTGCTATAAAAATCTTAGATCATATTGATACAGCTCAAAATTGGGCTTTAAGAAAAAAAGTAGTCCTTCAGAAAATATATTATAATCTTACAGAATTGATAGCCGAAGCACACGATAAAAAAATATGTACTTCTTTGGCTGTGTTTAAACCAAGTAAAATCCTTGATTTTACGATTGAAAAAGTAGAGCGGGAATGGGATAAGAAAAAATTAGCAAAACTAGAAGCCGAAAGACGACAAGGTAATTTGTTTCAGCAACCTGAAAACCCATTTGATGTCGTAAGGAAGCTCCCATATAAATTTTCCTATAAATTTATAGATGTAAAAGGTAGGGAAAGCAAGCTAATGATAGAAGATTGGGAAATCGGACAACTTTATTGGAGATGTTTGGCAAAGTATGAAGGTGACGAAAGTCGAGCTATCATCGATGTTAAGAAAAAGTACTTTGATGATTTTGCCAAAACCAAAGATTTGCATCTTTTTTTAGGCACATCTCAAATACATCATTATGTTTCTCATAATCCATTTATGATTATCGGGACATTTCACCCCAAAATTGACAATCAACTGTCATTATTTTAATGCTAATTATTAATATTTGTTCAATCTTTATTTAAAGGGTCTAATTCTTAATCTTTCCCTAAGCTTTTCACAGGATTTGTCAACTTTGACAATCATTTCATTTTCAACTTCTCCATTATAGCGTCGTTGTCCAAGGTTTTATTCGTTTTAATGTTATCGATCATTGTTCCTAAAGCTATGTCCTTATATTGTTCGTACATAAGGTCGATAACATTACAAATGCGTTATGTATTCGATATGTCGAAGCTCTGTCATATTGGCATTTGTGGTGAAGAATTACAAAACCTGTCCAGCTTTATCCCGTGGATGACTATCCAACGGGATGAAGCATGATTCTTTAGCCCGTAGGATCTTTATCCAGCGGGGTAAATGTATGGGATCGAAGTCACAGAACTTGTGACGCCTTAGCGTTACTTCGAACATCGGGTTATTTTTACATGTATGTAGCCATATTTTCGAAAATGAATGTGACAGTATAGCCAAATTTTGATGCAATGTAATGATAAACCGCTCATTATTAATCTACTCCTTTTTCTTCTTAGTTTTTTCTTTTAGTGTTTTTAGACTCTCTAAATAATTGATTTCAACTTCACTGAGTGTTTTTTGCTGGTATTTTTTGTATTCGATTGTGGCTTTGTCAATGGCTTGCTCGTGGCTTATTTTACCTGTTCCTTGTAAAAGATTTTCTCCACTCATTGTAAGAATCCGGTAAATGTGCAGCCCAATCTTCCATGCTCATTGCTTGTTCGCGTTCGGCTTGCCTTTCGGCAAAATCTAAATAACCCGAAATGATTTGTCCTAATGAACGCAACTCATTTTCATCCAGGTAATTTTTTGCCACAACTGCATCTTTTAAATGTGGTTGTTTGCCGGGAAATGTCATTAAGCCCATAAATTGTTTTTCAGCATCTGCCCGGTTAAAAATCACTTCTGCCGCTGTTTGCCCGTGTACAGCGTAATGCATTTTGTTTTGCACTTTTTTAAAAAACGCAATGGAAACTTCCGCTTTGGGGTCATAATCTATACTAGTGGCATAAATATCCAGCACCTGACGATAAAACACTTTTTCAGAAGCACGGATGTCGCGTATGCGTTGTAAAAGCTCTTTAAAATAACCTCCGCCACCAAGGTTTTTCAAACGTTCATCATCCATTGTGAAACCTTTGCGGATGGATTCGTTTAACCGCTTAGTTGCCCAATTACGAAATTGCGTAGCAATTTTTGAGTTTACCCTATAACCCAAGGAAATAATCATATCAAGCTTATAGTGCTTGGTGTTGTAGTTTTTGCCATCAGCAGCAGTTCGTAAGAATTTCTTACTAACTGCTGCTTCCTACAATTCACCTTCTGAAAAAATGTTTTTGATGTGCTGCGTAATTCCTGGACGCTCTACTCTATAAAGTGCAGCTATCTGGTCTTGGGTAAGCCATATGGTTTCATCTTCAAAACGCACATCCACCGACACCTGCTCGTCTTGCGTTCTAAAAAAATGATAAACGATGAATTGCTTGTAGTGTTTTTATCCTTTTTTATTCTTTTGTGGAACCCTCCATAATCACTATCTCATTCTCTGTCTAGCCATATAATTAAAACACCAACATTGTCGTTCTGGTTTTATTAAATTATCTTACCTCGAAGAGGCAGAAAACAGTGAAAATTCATTTTTTTACACACTTTCTCACCACACTACAATCCATCTAAACGTTCCTGTCGCCGTACCTGCTCCATTGTTTTTCAATAAAAATATGGTTTCATTGGCATTATTGTTATAGGTTGTATAGGTTACATTGACCATATTAGCACCACCGCCATTTTGATCGGTGCTCATCATCACAATGGGACCGTAACCTAAGTTGTGCGTCCAACTAATGGTCTGCATTCCACCGGTAGCAATATTTACGGTTTCAAAATAAAAAGACTGTCTAATGCTGCCATTAACCGACACTGGACTTGGAGCTCCTGAGCTTGGTGTATATATTGTTGGCGTTGTATTGGTTTTATCACCACCAAGCACGATAGATGTGCCTACAGCACCTGGATTGATGGCTAAGGTATCCCATGCATTGAGCAATTGATTATGAGCGCCGATGGTAGCGCTACCATTGAGCACTCCATTCACTACTCGATCCCCACTTGTTCCACCTGCATTGATCGCTATCCAATCGATAGTGCCTGTGCCGTTATTAGTAGAGTTGACAGCTAGTCCTTTTTCACCCTGCACATCTAATTTTGCAAATGGTGATCCTGTGCCTATGCCGACCCTCTGAAAGGCAGAATTATAATGCAATTGATTATTGGTCTGCGCCAAACCTGAACCGTTGGAATAAATAATACTACCGTCTGTTAGTGTTGGTAGGTCAAATTTATTGTTAAATGTATTCCAATCGGACGAAGTCAAAATTCCATTGGTAGAGCCATTGGCATTGGCGAGTGCATTCTGTTTATTGTTAAATGCATTCCAATCCGTAGCCGTCAAAATTCCATTGGTACTACTGTTCGCATTGGCGAGTAGATTTTGTTTATTATTGAAGGTGTTCCAATCCAAAGCTGTTAGAATTCCACTAGTACTTCCATTGGCATTAGTAAGTGCATTTTGTTTATTGTTGAAGGTATTCCAATCCGTTGCTGTCAGTATTCCATTAGAAGAGCCATTGGCATTACCCAAGGTGTTTTGTTTACTGTTAAACGTAGTCCAGTCACTTGCTGTCAGAATTCCATTGGTAGTTCCATTGGCATTACCCAGTGTATTTTGTTTGTTATTGAATGAATTCCAATCGGCTGATGATAAGAAGCCTGTGGCCGTACCATTGGCCGTATTGATGCTTTGTGCTGATACAATGCCTTGATTGTTTACTTTGAGATATTGGTCTCCTGACCCTGCCAACGAGCCAAGCTTGAGATGGCCACCAGGTAGTATATTTAGTGTATCCCACATGGTCAGTCCTGCATTATGCGCTCCAATCGAGGGCTCACCATTCAACAATCCCATGACAATGCGATCCCCATTTTTGCCGCCTAGATTTGCAGCTATCCAATCAGCTGTTCCGCTAGTCGATGTATTTTGTGCATTGACATTCAACGCACCCGTCATTGGTAAATTTGTAGGTGTGCCAATACCTACTTTGCTCGTAGCACCTTCGATTTTAAAAGCAGCGTGTGTGGGAGTGGATGGTAATCCGATAAATTTAAGATATAAGTCATAAGCAATCGGCACACCACCGAGTCCAAGTGTCGTTCCAAACGGCCAAGTTCCATTTACATATCCATGTGGGAAGGCATTTACAAACCATATCGTATAGGTCGTATTGGAAGCTAGGTTCAAATTATTCAAAGGTATAAATATATCTTGACCACCAGCACCAGTTAACGTACCGCTAGCTATTGGCGTCCCAGATATCGTTTGCCCTAGAAAGATTTGATAGCTACCATTCGAAACAGGAAAACCACATTTATAGATGATGCCAGTCAATGTATAGTTGTAAGGAAAATTAAATGTTTGACCGGTGTTGGTTGTAAAAGGGCCTGTACCTGCAGGTGTATATTGATTAAAAGCTCCCCCAGCTCCTTCAAAAGCTGCATTGATTGTAAAGTCATTGGCATTGTTTGCGATGGTTGTCGCTTGAGATAAATTTCCGCCTAGTTGAGCGCTTGTCCCATCGATAGAGACGCCATTATTAAAGGTATAAAACGCTGTGTCGCTCAATACATTGTCGCTATTGATTGTTACAAATCTTTTCCCCGTTTGGCCTAGTGAAGGCATGATGATTTTCCCACTTGGATTGATGACGAGATCAGCCCATCCATTCAAAGTACTATTATGAGCACCTAGTGTTGCTTTGCCATCGAGAATGCCCATGATGACTCTGTCTCCCGACAATCCACCTGCACTTGCTGCTATCCAATCATTGAAACCTGTTCCAGGATTGGATGAAGATATTTTAAGGCCGCCAGTACCTTTTACTTCGAGCTTAGCATTGGGTGTATTCGTACCTATGCCTACTCTATTAGTGATTGGATTAAAAGCAAATTCCTGATTTTTGCCTTTGATGGAGTCGTTTGTAGAGTAAAGCACCGCATTGTTGCCATAATTGCCCAAATTTATAGCATCAGCGATCACGCTTGGGGCCAATGGATAAGGAAATGATGTCAACGTATCTAACATCGTGTTGCGATTATAAGTAAGACTTACTATTCCATGTCCTGAATGAATATTTGACAGCATCGAAGATTCTCTTATTTGGCTATCTATATATCCACTGCCACCACTACCAGCCCCATTGTTCACAGGAGAAAAATGACCACCGTAATAGCCGCCACCGCCAGCACCTCGGAATGGGATATTGGCACTGCCACCTTGACTCAGGGCATTGCCCGATGTTTGGGTAGCGCCCATAGCACAACTAGCAGGTATGGCACATTGACCACCGCCACCTGTGAGTCCACCGCCAAATCCACCTGTGATGCCTGCATCATTACCGCCACCACCGCCACCACCAGCTATGATCTTTCGGTGTGCTAACCCTATACCTCCTTGTCGGACATCGCTGGCTCCACCTCCTGCGCCGGGTACCGTAATCGTCGTACCAGAAATTTCAAGGATGGCATCACCGCCGCCATTCCATCCGCCTGCTATCACTTGCCCATTTGTGCCATTGGTTGGACTAGCGACAAAGCCACCTACATTGATTTGAAGGGTTTCACTGGGTGTAACTTTAAGATATCCTATGGATCGTCCTCCTTTACCACCGGGACCAAAATGAATCAAAACATTGGGTACATGGATCACGCCAGTGGCCCCTTCCGCCCCTAGACAATCGACCTTGACCCATTGCACGCCACTGGGTACAACCCAAGATTGCGATGCTCCAGTATGATTAAAAGTAACGGTAGTATCAGGACCAAACGAATTGAACTTGAGATCAAAAGTTGCGTCTTGCAATCGACTCCATTGACCGCCGTCATAATAATAGAAGCCAGGAATGCAATCCATTTGATAGATAATCAGTCCTTGAGCAGGGTTTACGGGTCGATTCGCTTTTAATAAGCGTGGCAAAAGTGCTCCCTTGTCGTTGGAAGTAATATCTAGCATGGCTGATACATCAGGCGTCAACGTACCTATGCCTACATTTTGGCTAAAACTTTTTAAACAGATAAGTAAACATAGTAAGATGAAAACAAAATTTCTAAATCTCATGGCAGGCGTTTTAGTTAATTGAAAGTTGTCACAAAAATAAAAAGAAATGGGTTAAGTGGATATTTATTGGATCCCTTTTTTTGGGTTGAGATCATTTTTATAGCGTAATCTGGGATTATATAAAATGTTCATGTTTAGTTGCTAATATGTCACAAAGGTATACTCTTTGTTGATGGTATTAAATAGTGCTTAGCCACTAGATTGAATCCTTAGATTCCATGTTATTATATATTTGTCTCTGATATTTTGTGTAATGCTTGGTAAGCAGTATTTTACCCATTAGGGTTATTTTGGCATACACGCACATCCACCGACATCTAATCGTCATGCGTTTTAAAAATGATAAACGATGAATTGTTTTCTGTGTATTTATCATCTTTCATCCTGTTTATTCTATAGTGAAACCCTACATAATCGCTATCTCATCTTTTGTCAAGCCATACAGCGTTTAAGCGGTACGGTCGTTTTGGGTTAGTTTTATGCTATTATATTCTCTATACTTCTAAAATCTATGCCACTTATCATGACACATCCTACATATTGACACAAGCCAATCAATGGGTTAATTACCTATCTTCCGAGCATATTTTAAATGATGGACTTCGGTAGCTTGACCTTTACAATAAATACAAACCCATTGGTCTCTTTTTAAAACAACAGCTCGCTTACGATTCCAAGCCTCAGACTTGAGATATATTTCATTATAATATGACTTCCGTGTCAAAATAGTTCTCAAAATGAAATCTGGGAACCTCGTTTTATCTTGGTTTTCAAGAATCTTAGCTATTAAGAAACGAATAAAGAAATAAATTATAACTATCAGTGCACCTAAAAGAAAAAGCACCACAGACCTATGTGCAATATCATTTTCACTTTTATTTCCAGATGTTTCAACTTGTTGTGCCTGAGGAACATGTTTCCTCCGATTTTTATTCTTTGCTCTCGATGGATTAGAAATTTTAGATTTAATTGACAAAGAAGTATCTCCTTGACTTAATGTTGGTGTACTAATTGTATCATATTGTATGCTTGAAGGCGTCTTATCTTCGACATTACTTTTTATATGATCAATAGAATCCTGTGCTACTAAATTTTGGGAAGAGACACAAGCAATGAAAATCATCAATCTCAATGAATCTATCATATTATCAATTTTACAATTGTAATTATTTATTAATCTCCTTCCCCTCCACAATCGCTATCTCATCCTCCGTCAAGCCGTACAACTCATACACCATTTGGTCGATTTGGGATTCGAGTTCGGAAGTGTTAAAAGAGGTGTCCCTATTTTTTACATCAATTATTTGACTTGCAATTTCTCCAATTTTTAATCGACTGGAAAAAATATAAGGTAGATTTTCAATTTCATATGAATTTACATTACTATTTGTACTTGTAATTTTAAAAATCCAATTGTATAATCTTGAATTTAATAAACCTAAAATTTCAAAACTCTCTTGGTCTGAAAGAGAATCAAGTACAATATAATTACATGAATGCGCGCAAAAATTATTTTCGTCCGATAATGTAGCTTTTATTCTTATTTTTTCATTTACACCTGTGATACCTTGCATTACAATTCTTGGTTTTTTATGATGTTGAGATTTAGGATTGAAAAAATCCTTTAAGTAATCTTCTACTTTCACATATTCAACAATCCCTTGACTTGGTGTCGATGTTGTGAAATATTTTTGTATCTGTGCCCCTTTTAGTAAAAGAAAATCATTGCGTAGAGATTGAAAGTACATT
This sequence comes from Saprospiraceae bacterium, assembly GCA_031373565.1. Lineage (GTDB taxonomy): Bacteria > Bacteroidota > Bacteroidia > Chitinophagales > Saprospiraceae > OLB9. The sequence continues at coordinate 32 of JANMMV010000263.1, read as the reverse complement.
TTATGGGTGGAAATGTTTAATTCACCTTGATA
>JANMMV010000221.1:0-5059 GCA_031373565.1 Saprospiraceae bacterium | reverse complement strand
GTCGTTCCTTACAATTCCTCATTATTATGCGGGTTATTTACTTGGTGTTTCGGATCGTGTATTTCAGGATTTGTTGAAAATCCCTCTTAAGGAGATTGGCATGTATTCGTTTGCCTATAGTGTAGGAACGTATTTTTCTATTATTGGGAAAAGCTACATGCAGGCAAGCGGTCCTTTTTTAATGGAATTTTATAAAGAGGAGTCGATGGAAGGAGATCGGCAAGCGCGTTCTATTTCCTACATAGTTCAAATATTTTTGATTTTTGTTGCATTTGTCATTTCTATTTGGAGTAAGGAGATATTTCTTTTTTTGGCCAGAAATAACGACCTCAAAGAGACATATGTAGTCGCAATTTGGGTGATATTTTCTTTTTGTTATTTTCCAAGTTATGCTTTCAATGCTATGAAGCTATGGTATGACGAAAGGCCTAAATTGTTGATGAAGGTAAGTGTGGTAGCAGCCATAATATCTGTGATATTAAATATTGTCTTGTTGCCCATTTTTGGGTCTTTAGGTTCGGCAATAGCGACATTTGTATCCTTTCTGTTCATGGGGTATGGTGGGTATTTGTATAAAGATATTACCAGATTGACAAGAGTAAACTACAACTGGTGGATATGGCCTCTCATTACCATAGGATTATTACTTGCGGCAATACTTGTAGTCGATTTGTCAATTTTTAAAAAAGCGGTAGTAACGTGTGGTTTCTTATTGTTAGTTTCAATCACCGGTTTATATAATCGTGATCTAATCAAAAAATCTGTCGCTTTCAATTTTAAATAGTTATCAGTGTTATTTAGCTCTCCACTTTTTCTATTTATTTTTTTGCCGATAGTACTATGGGTGAATAATTATTTGCCCACAAAGTATAGTAATTTATTTTTGCTGGTAGTAAGTCTTTTGTTTTATGCTTGGGGCGAGAGAGTATATTATGTCATTATGATCTTATCCGTACTAATAAATTATTTTTTGGGATTAGAAATTGGAAAGAGAGATGAAGAATCGAAATGGATTCTTGGTTTTGGAGTAGTTATTAACCTTTCTTTCTTGATGTACTTTAAATATGCCAATTTTCTCATTGAAAATTTGAATCTTATATTTGGATTAGTGAAGTCAGATTTTCATTTTTCTTTGATTCAAAATTTAAGTTTGCCCATTGGTATTTCTTTTTTTACATTTCATAGCTTGTCTTATTTGATTGATGTGTATAGAAAAAACACCGCCCCTCAGCGTAATTTAATTGACCTTGGACTATATATTGCATTATTTCCGCAGTTGATAGCAGGACCTATCGTGCGATATCATAGTATCGCAGCCCAATTGAAAGATAGGATAAAAGATGCTAATAATTTCACTGTTGGCACAGAACGATTTGTAATTGGGCTTGCTAAGAAGTTAATTCTTGCAAATTCATTTGCTTATGTTGCGGATTACATATTTGATATTCCCAATGATCAGGTATCAAGTTCACTAGCATGGATAGGGATAATCGCCTACTCATTCCAGATTTATTTTGATTTTAGTGGATACTCTGATATGGCTATTGGCTTGGCTCGGATGCTAGGATTTCGTTTTCTAGAGAATTTTAATTACCCTTACATCGCTACTTCCATTAAAGAATTTTGGAGGCGGTGGCATATTTCACTTTCTTCATGGTTTAGGGATTATTTGTATATTCCTTTGGGCGGTTCGAAGGTATCTAGTTCAAGACATTACGGAAATATATTAATCGTTTTCTTTGTCACTGGTCTGTGGCATGGTGCTAGCTGGAATTTTGTCATATGGGGTTTGGTTCATGGTATACTTCTAGTTTTCGAAGGCCTTTTTTTGGGAAAGATATTTCTTCAAATTCCTACAATTGTAAGTCGTATTTACACTTTGATTGTGGTAGTTACTGCTTGGGTCTTTTTTAGAGCTGAAGATTTGCCGCAGTCAATTTCGTTTATAAAGAAGATGTATTCTTTCGGAGCCGATAGTTCTGCTTCTAGGAGTCATTTGAGCTACATTATAGGTAGCGAATTCATTTTAATACTTGTACTGGGTGTTATATTTTCAACCCCTGTCATATCTAGGTTGTCAGAAAAGATTCATGCAGGAGCAATGTGGCATAAGGTTGCATATCATACGGCGTTGTTATGTTTGTTTCTAGTATCATTGACTGATTTGGCTGCCGGAACGTATAATCCATTTATTTATTTTAGATTTTGAGAAAGTTCAATATTTTTGAAAATACAGTTAAGTTTACTTTCTTAATTTTGATTAGTCTGCCTATTTTGGATCTTTTTTTGCACTTTATGCCAGCTAATGTAAATAATGAAAAAAGAGATCTAACGCACGATACATCAAAAGAATGGAGTATTGGCTATATAAAAGATTTTTTTAATAAGTATGATAGTAATTTTAGTGGACGATCATACTTAGTCAATCTTTACATAGGGCTTAAGAAGTTGATACCAAATAATAGTCCATTACCTCAGAAAGTTCTAATTGGCAAGGATGGGTATTATTTTTTGGTAGATTATAATGGTATGGATGATTATCGAAACGTAAGTCGATGGAAGAAAGATGAGTTGGAAAATCTAGTCACTAAATTGGAGTCAAATCAAGCTTTTTTAGATAGTTTGCATGTGCCTTATGTTATCGTTGTCGTACCGGAAAAGCAACATATTTATCCTGAATACTTGCCTGATCATATTTCAAAAATCGAAGGGCAATCTCGGCTTGAGCAGTTTAAGAATTATCTGAGTATTAATAAATCAAAGTTGAGCGTAATTGATTTGGCGGATGTATTATTGAAGCAAAAATCTAAAAATCTATATTTTAAGAAAGACTCCCATTGGAATTATGAGGGAGGGTATGTTGGGTATAAGGCGGTGATGAATTACAACTACGAGCGTTTTAATATACCATATGATAGTAATAGAGTTTATATTACAAAAGTTGAAGCAGAAAATGATCTAGATTTAGCCAAAGTGATGGGTGAGAGTTTTTATACATCGGAAATCACTACAAAGTATTATCCATTGGATTCTATCCAAACAGTAGATTTTGATCCTGGTTTTGAGGTATCTGATTATATAAAGCGAAGAAAACCTGATTATGTAATCGGCAAAACGAATCCTAAAGGGAAAGGTAAGATGTTTATGTTTAGGGATAGTTATACTGCGCTTTGGTCTGATTACTTTACGTATGATTTTAATCAAAGTGTCTTTGTATGGAAATATGACTTCGACAGAGATATGATTCTGAAATTTAAGCCCGATATTGTGATACAAGAAGTAGCACAGAGACATTTGGAGTTTTTAAATAAATGATAGTTTTGAAAGATTCGCCTAGAATTTCTGTTATTATGTCGGCATATAATTGTGAGAAGACAATTGAAGAATCTATCACGAGCATCTTACATCAGTCTTTTCAGGACTTTGAATTTCTGATAGCTGATGATTGCTCTACTGATAGGACTAAAGCGTTGATAGAGACTTTTGCAGATGATCGTATTATATTATGTCACAACACTAAAAATTGTCATTACCTGCAGACCTGGAACCGACTAGCAGCTTTGGCAAAAGCTCCATATATAACATTTCAGGATGCTGATGATATTTCTTACCCTGAACGACTCAAGACGCTACATGATAAAATAGTTGTAAATGATGATTTTGCTATTGTTGGGGCCAATTATTATAGACCATATGATAGGTGGTTGCAGGGCACTCAATCAAATTATAGATTAAGCTATGAAGAGATCAAGGACGATATTGATAGAAATCAAATAGTAAATTTTTATGGGACAAGATCCTTGTTTAATAAAAGCATTTTTATCAAAGTAGGAGGTTTTAGACCTTTTTTTGATCGGATGGGTTGGGAAGATTATGATTTGTTTCTACGAATTGCTGAGCAATATAAAGTTTGTAATGTCAGTGATGTTTTGTACGAGTACAGATATTATAGCACATCATCATCCAAAATTAAGAAGTCAAATATTTCTTATAAAAAAGTTTTTATAGACGAAATCGGGTTCTACCTGCATGATCAGCGAAAAAGAGGGAATGGCACGGATGGCCTAATGGAAGGCGGAGATCAGACTGAATTTCAGATGTATTTGAAAGGGGTGCGTCAGCGATATTTGCAAGATGAGTCATTAGCTTTCAGGAAAATGGCCCGAAATCAAATTTCTAATAAGGACTATAAAAATTCTTTTGCAAATGCAATGATGGCAATTAATATGAAACCCTTTGTTGTCTCAAATTGGGCATTATTTTCTACATGGTTTTCTTCATATGTAAGATCTTGCATAAAATACTTATTGATTAGACTCAAAGTATATAAGCATGAATATTGATATTATTATTTGTACTTATAATAGACCTGAAAGAGTGCTAAAGTTGGCCGAGCAACTTTTGACCTGCAATCCTTTGCCAAGTTCGATCATAATTGTTGATTCTTCTGATGTATCGATTGTTGACAACGGAATCATTGAGCGTACCCACTATATTAGATCAGCGCGAAAGAATCAACCATACCAACGTTACCTAGGATATTTAAATTCATCTTCCGAAATATTGGTATACTTGGATGACGATATGGAAGTGATCGAGTCCACTTTTTTAAAGGATATCCATGAGCTGTTTAACTTAATGCCAGGTATTAGTGGAGTTGCGTTGAATTTTATGGATAAACAAATTGATACTTCCTTGTCAATGATTCCTAAATCGACATTAAAGCCTAAGAATTCAAAAATAGGGAAATGGCTTAATTGCATAACTGGATATCCAGAACTCAAAGAAGGTGAATGGGGTATGAATGGAAATAGAGGTGCTCAACCTAGCGTTAATGGAGGTCCTACTCAATGGTTAAGTGGTGGAGCATTTGCTGCAAAACGATCTAGCTTGTACGAGAATTTTAATTTCCAATTGTTCGATTTGTTTGAAATAGGATTGGGTATGGGAGAGGATGGAGTGCTCGGGTATACGCTTTCTAAACAAGGTACTGTGTATTATTATCCCAAATTATTGTTTTATCACAACGATCTTAAAGATAGTTCATACTCACTTGATT
>JANMMV010000186.1:0-2428 GCA_031373565.1 Saprospiraceae bacterium | reverse complement strand
AGCCAAGAAAAGAGATTTCAGAGCGCTTTGGATTCAGAGGATCAATGCAGGAGCAAGACTTCATGACATGTCCTATTCAGAATTGATGGGTAAATTGAAAAAAGCAGGTGTGGATTTGAACCGCAAAGTACTTGCTGATTTGGCAATGAATCATCCACAAGCTTTTGAAGCAGTGGTGAAGAAAGCAAAATAGTAATCTGCAGTTAGATTTTGGAAGGGGCTTATGGGCCCCTTTTTTATTTTATCATCTTTTAAGTATCTTCATTTTGTTGGATAACCATGGATAGAAGATTATGAGAAGGGCTGAATTATTAAGTGTTAGTTGTTTGGTTTTTTGCTCGTTTATTTCTTGTAATCTTTTTGAAGCTAAACCCACACCGGAATGTAATCCTCTTGGCCCTCAGCCAAATCTTAGGCTAATAGCAACAAAAGTGGCTACCAGTTGTCTCAACCCTGATGGAGAGCTTGTTGTAGAGGCGATTGGAGGACGCAGCCCTTTTAAGTATACAATTGACGATCGGGTTTATCTGTCGCAAGGTCAGTTCACAAAACTTTATGCAGGAGATTACCGAATTAAAGTTGTTGATGCCAATGGTTGCGTTGGATTTCTAAGGTCAAATGTTGGGAGTACGGGAACTGTGTTATCAGCCACTGCCGTTGCCACACCTGATGATAAATGCTTTTCGGATAACGGCTCGATTATCGTTAAGGCGCGAAATGGAGTGAGACCTTACCTATATAAATTTGAAGGTAAAGAGTTTGTAAACGATTCTGTTTTCTCTATGCTAAAGTCTGGTTTTTATAAAATAGAAGTAACAGATGGACAGAAATGCAAAACTTCGGTGGCAGTGAAAGTTGGTCATGGCTTTACCGGGGTTAGCTATATAAGAGATATTGTTCCCATCATTAATTCAAAATGTGCAAATGCGGGTTGTCATAATGGTGACGTAGGATTTAACATAAATTTCACCGTTTATAATAACCTAAAATCTTACGGGTCTATAATTAAAGCCATGGTGAGCCTGCGGAGACCGCACATGAACCAACCACCTCTGCTGGATCAAGAAATACAGTACATCTCTTGTTGGGTAGAAGATGGAACTCTTAAAAATTAACTTGTCTTTCGAGAGGCCAATAAAAAATCATTCCTTATCGTACTTTTTTGAATTTTTATTGTTGAATGAAGGGTTGCACTGTGCGCTTTCCAGAATTACCTTGCGATTAACCTTAAAGCATTGATGTCCCGCTCAAAAAAAATATTTATCGGATTTGCAGCTGCGTTTTTTATAATGATTGCCTACCTCAGTTATGACATCAGTAGTCGTACTACATTCCCGGGATCAAAGCCTCAACTTAAAGAGCGCCTCAAGAAGCAATATTTAAAGGAGGACAGTACCTTCAACGATAGCTTGAAGGCAATTCATCGCTGAAATCTGCAATTTATCAGATGTATGATCCGATCATCGGATTGGGATTTGCCAGGTTATACCAGCAGTATATCTTGCTATCAGATTAAAGCCAACTATAGACAAGATTATCCCCTGAGGTCAAGGACTTTGGGGGATTTTCGATTTTAAGGAGCTTCTGTTTTCATTTCAAATACGGGCTCTCGGTTTCTTCCCTCACCTCATTAAAGGTATTTTTTGTCAAATCAATTCAAATCTGCTTTAATGAAATCGGTTGACTGCTGAATTTCCTAAATTTGTTTAAACATCAATTTACGACCATGAGCTTATACAAAAATGCAGTACTTCTAATCTTTTCGTTGGGTTTAAGTTTAATTCTTTCATCCTGCGGAAGCGATGAGGAAGTAGCACTCGATTGTACTAAATCAGGGCTTGTATTAAAACAAAAAAAGATTACTGATGTCACTTGTTCAGTGGCAACCGGAAGTATAGAAGTCATGGCAGAAGGCGGAACAGCCCCTTACACTTATGATCTGGCAGGGGTAAAAAATACGACTGGTATTTTCTCCTCATTGCCTGTTGGAAAGGTTACCATTAAAGTAGCTGATGTCAATCTATGTGAGTCAACATTGGAGGTTGAAGTTAAGTCACTAGTTTCTCTCACTGCTACAGTTAGTACTACAGCAAACAGTTTATGTTTAACTAATAATGGTTCAATTACAGTGGCAGCATCGTCAGGTAAAGCGCCTTATCAATTTGCGTTAAATGATGGTAGCTTTGGATCAGTTGGTTCATTTTCTAATATGAAAGATGGGAGCTATACGGTTAAAGTAAAAGATGCTGAGGGATGTGTAATTTCAGTAAGTGCACCTGTATCTCGTGGTAACACTGGGATTAGCTTTGCAAACGAAGTAAAGGCAATTATCGATACAAATTGTAATGTCAGTGGCTGTCACAATGGAAACAACGGTGAATCACGTAACTATACAGTATTCCAAACACTCAAGAACAGTGCCTCTAGT
>JANMMV010000172.1:0-4850 GCA_031373565.1 Saprospiraceae bacterium | reverse complement strand
TTTACCTATTGTTAATCATGAACAATTGTTAGGTGTCATATCAGAAGAAGATATTCTCATCCATGATTCTACCGAAAATATAGGTAGTTATCGTCTTTCATATTTAAGACCGTACTGTTACGAAGACGATCATTTGTTTGAAGCCATGGCCAAAATAGGTAGATTTAACTTAAGTATCATACCAGTTATTGATCATAAAGAAAACTATCTTGGTAGTATCACTATGGAAGATATGATCCAGTATTTTACGAAGCAATATGCGTTTATACAACCGGGTAGCATCATCGTTCTGGAGTCAACCCAAGGTGATTATTCTCTAGCTGAAATAGCGAGAATAGCTGAGTCTGAAGACGTATTGATCTTAAGCAGTTTTGCGCAAACAGAAGCAAATACAAATAAGGTGCTAGTGACACTCAAGGTCAATAAGCAAGACATCCAGTCACTAAAGGCTACCTATGAGCGTTTTGGATACCAGATTTCGGCTACTTTTGCTGAGCTAGAATATTTTGATAGCCTGAGAGATCGCTATGATTCATTGATGAATTACCTTAATGTATAATAGGTTGCCTTTCTGTAATAGACGACTCCGCACTATTGCTTTATTTTTTGTTTTGTTTTGGAATGCAAACCTGTGCTTTTCGCAAAACGAATACGTCATCATTTCGGATATCACATTCAAAGGTAATAACAAGACCCACGGCCATATATTAGCATTTGAGATGAATATCGAAAGAGGTGATACCATCGCTTTATCTATATTGTCAAAAAAAGTAGCTGAGGATGAAGAGAGATTGTCTAGTATGGGGCTTTTTACGTCCGTGAAGATCAATGTGACGAAGTGGGTAGGGGAAACTGCTCGGCTTGATGTAGTCGTCGTTGAAAATTTATTTATCTACCCATATGTCATTTTTGAGTTGGCGGATAGAAACTTCAACGTGTGGAGAAAGGAGTTTAATTACGCTCTGAAAAGAACAAACTATGGTTTGGCAATGACGCATATCAACTTCACCGGACATAAGGATAAGCTCAAAGTTAAATTTCAACGCGGATTTACCCACAAATATGAGCTCTTTTATGAGTTTCCGTATATTTATAAAGGGTGGGGACTAACTGCAAATTTTCTATATAGCGATAACAAAGAGTTTGGCTACATTTCAAATAATAACAGGTTACTTTTTTACAAGGATCGGGATGAACAAGTAGTGTTGAAGCAACATCGGGGAAGTCTTACGCTGACTCACCGTACCTCTGCCTATCTAACTCAGCAGTTTAGGAGCGAATATATCAATGTGAATATCATAGATACAGTTGCTAAATCCCTAAATCCAGGGTTTCTTGGCCAATTTCGTACTGAACTACCGTTTTGGCATTTTAACTATAATTTGATTTGGAACCGAACGCTCTATCCGCTTTACCCACAAGGGGGTTATAGACTTGAATTGAATCTCCGCAAAGATGGTTACAATAGAAATGCAGCTGTCAATAATGCATGGGCGAGTCTTGATATCGAATACCACCAGCCTATTCGTAAGCGATGGATATTAAGTAGCCGCATCAAGGGGAAGTATTACCTACTCAATAACGGTGTACCCTATATGTTTTATGGCGCGCTAGGTTATGGCAACGACGGATTGACTGGTTACCAACTCAAAGTGATGGATGGGGATCATTTTTTTATTAATAAGAATGCACTTAAGTTTAGGATTACCGACAGGGATATTGTTCCCAAAATCAAGTGGATACCTAACCAGTTCAAGAAGATGAATATAAAACTGTTTCTGCGGGGTAGCTTCGACTACGGCTACGTGAGCGATCCTCAATACGGTACGATCAATCCGCTATCTAATAGTCATCAGTATGGCTATGGTCCTGGACTCGATGCTGTCATCTACAACAATCTATCCGTTTCTATCGATTATAGTTGGATAAGAAATGGAGAAAATGGCTTGTTTATCAACAGTGGATTTAATTTTTGATAATTATTCCAGTATACTGTTATTGCCTATTGGGGATTTCGACACTTCGACACTTTGCTCAGTGACCACTCCATTTTATAGCGCTTTCCACGTCCCAAAATCATTCTCGCATTCAATCATTCTCGCAAGCAAGCATTCAACTATCTACGACAACCTCTTCCTTGAAACCGAAACCATAGGTTAGAACGACATAAAATAATACAGCGAGCAGCAAAATAAAATAGTAGGTAAATAGCCGCCATGTAGAAACGATCAAAAAAGCGATATCAGATGGTACGCTTTGCTTAAACATCAACAAGAATGATGCTTCTGCACCACCACTGGCACCTGGTGTGGGTACAAACAACATCACAACATACGTAAGCCACTGCTTGATATAGATCGTCATTGCTTCCATGTTGACACCAAAAGCATCAAACAAGATGACCAAAATCGTAAGTTTGGCCATCCATTGCATAAACAAGATAGCAAGGCTAACAAGAATACTTCCTTTCCCATTTCGCCACGCCAAACCAAAGTTTTTTAACATCGATGAAAGCGTCTCATTGATTTTGGTTCGCCAGGATGTCTTTGCGATAGGAGCTGCATTTTTTTTGCGACGTCGCAATAATCTGACAATCCAAACCACGCCAAATATGATGACCGATATTGCTAAAATATAAACAAAGTTAGCTTGAAAGAATAACTGTAGTTGACTTCCCAATTGATTTATGATCTCTGGCGCAAAGAATACAGCAAGGAAAACGCCCGTCGCATAAAATATCAAGTCTTCCACAATGCTGTAGGTAAGAATAAACCCAATGTTTCCCTTATCAAATCCTCGATTGAGCAACATCGCCGCTCTGATAGGTGTGCCGCCAACAGCAGTAGGGCTAAGGGCCGATGCTACTTCTGAAATCACAACTACTCTCACGGCTTCACCATATCGAATTTTTTCTTTTAGAAATCTTGACCATACCACCATACGAGCAGCAGTGCCCATCCATGGTAGAATCATACAGACCAAAACGCCCAAAATATGCCATATACTGATCTTCGATAATAAAGAAAGCGCACTTGACTGTGTTGTGCTCAATACAAACACGATATGCACCACCACACCGATAGCGATAAATAAGATAAGTCTGTTTAGTATTTTGTTAAAATCTAGCGAAAAATTAGCCATGCTTGGGCATTCATCAATTTGAACTGTCAAACATACGAAGTATCTTGTAGTTCAAGGTAGTTTTGGGTAGAAATGTGTTGTGACATGGTCGTGTACAACCTAAGGCTATGACACCCTTAACACTTGAGCAGTTTGTCTTGCTTAAAGATAGGAATGCACTTTTAGCATCTTTGTTCTTACTTGCTGTAGTTATAAAGTTCTTAATGGTATTCAAATTTACTCAATGTCCTATTTATTGAAATCATATGGTCTCTGTCTTCATTATGGAATATTGCAAGTCCACCAAAACGAATTCTATCAAAGACCTTGAGATCTTGCACAAAAGATCTATTAACTTTGATAACAAAAACTTCTTTTAGGTAATCATTCATTTCGCGTGCATTATAAGTACAAATATCTTTTGTATCACAAGTCATTAATCCGTGCGCGTCTTCAATTGAATCACAGATAATTCTTAAATCCTTCAGTTTTAATTTTCGTTTATGATTATTGTTCTTGATCCAAAATCCGACGTACTCAGCATTTGTCGTATCTATTCTTATGGCTTCGAGCATTGGGCCATCTTTTGAAGTATCCCATCGCGGGTCTTTTGAAGGATCAAAGTTTACTTTGAGTAAATTTGATTTATATCCTCCGTAGCTTACATTAAACTGAAGTAAATAAGTGCCTTTCTTGTCAATTCCTACGGATGGTATTTGATCATAAATGTTCTCTAAAAAAATGATTTTCATTCCTGGTTTCAACAACGAATAAACTATACTTGGATTATAACAGCCATTATATCTATTTATGTCTAATAATTTTCTTTTTTTATCATAGTAATCACATCCCCAACCATATGCTATAGCAAAGTTTGGGGGTATTTTGACGTCCTCATTTGTATAATTTGTTATTTCATAAACTAAGCTATCCCCTTGCAATGAGAGATTTAAAAGAAGTGATGAATTATTGTCTTTCTTTAGATTATTAACGCTCTTACAATTTAGAATAGTATAAGAAAACAATATAATCAATAAAATATATTTCATTTTCGCAGGTTTTAGCATTTAAATACTCACAGCGTTAATAGTTGTTCCAAAGGTAGGAAGATCATCATAGTTTTAACTTGTTGACCTATTCAATAAATAGACGTAAGATCGTACTTATTATTCAAAATCAATATATATGAGAGTTATTCGACGACTCGTAGATATACCAACTATGCACGATCTGCATGCAATATACGACAAAGATAATGAATTCCTACAGGCTGAAACCAAAGATATTTTTGTGTTTGGTGAGCAAATGCGAGTGTATCATCGACCAAAAATGACCTTTTTATGAAGTTGTATTACGTATCGCATATCTTTTAATCTCGTAAAAATAAAATAAATCAGTTGCTTAATTATTTTTGGCGTAATTTTACAAAATATTCAGTTCTTTTGGGATTAATTACTTAAAATGGATAGCTATTTCAGGATGTCGCAAATCGTGACACTGTCCCATAAATAGTGTTGTTTTCCTGGACATTGTCCCGACGTTGTCCCGACGTTGTCCCGACGTTCCCCCGTATTTCACCCGTATGCAACTCGTGTGCAACTCGAATGCAACTCGAATGCAACTGTATGCAACTCGTATCTAACCCGTATCTAACCCGTACATGCCCCGGGTCTTTTCAGGTACCTGAGGAGTCTCACGAAGTACCTGAGAAGTCTCCCGAAGTACTTGTA
>JANMMV010000141.1:0-4345 GCA_031373565.1 Saprospiraceae bacterium | reverse complement strand
TGATGGACAATAAATCCAGTAGATGTACGTACGTGATTTTGATAACATAATAGATAGCTCGACCGATAGTATTTTGTCTATATTATTGCATGATGATAGTGTTTTCTGCGCGGTCATCGGACAGGATCATACAATGCAGTTGCACAAATCTTTTCTGAAGACAAGCTATGCAGATCCTGCATCTACTGATGCTATAAAAGCGGATAAACTCTTTCAGCGTCAGTATAAGGATATCATTGTATCTGTACTCAATCAAAAATATTTTTTCCTTCCAGACAAGCAGCCCGATATCGATCATCTTGTAGATAGTTTGAAGTACAAGGAAGTATTTGTGGATAAAATGGCAGGAATCGAAGTATACAATCATTTTGGCATTTCGCATCATCAATTAGCCTTGATTGAAGCGCTCTCCCATGGTCAAAGTTATAAGATGCATCACATTGCTAATGTTTTTGCATTGTATTACCTGCACCAAGAAGGCAAGATCATCCATGTACATGTTGAACAAAACGAATTGCACATCTACATACAGTTGGATGGGAAGTTTGCTGCGTACAGGTGTGTAGAGGCAACATCGATTGAAGATATTTTGTATTTTATTCTGGCATTTTACAAAGAGTTTGGCCTAGATACTAGCCGTGATAAGTTGGTATTGAGTGGATGGTTAGAAGCGAATTCTCCTTTATTTACCCAGATTTATGGGTATGTAGCCAAGGTGCATTGGGTGGATGACAGTACTTTTAGACTGACGGGTGAATCTCCAGACGCGGCTAAAGATCATTTTTATTTTGCCCACTTTGCGAACTCCCTATGCGTATCATAGGAGGCGAGTTCAAGGGTAGACGATTCAATCCCCCAGCCAATACATGGCCTACAAGACCGACGACAGATTTTTCTAAAGAGAGTCTTTACAATATTCTCAACAATAGGGTAGACTTTGAAGAGATGGTGATGCTGGATCTCTTCGGTGGTACAGGATCTCACTGCTACGAGTGCATATCGCGTGGATGTAAAGATGCTACCTACGTAGATCAGTTTGCCCCAGCCATCAAGTATGTCAATGAAATAGCAGCCATTCTTGACATCTCAAAAAACCTTACCATCTTCAAGTCCGACGTCCTGAAATGGATAACCAATAGCAATAAGCAGTTTACGTACATTTTTGCCGATCCACCTTATGAATGGGCCAAAGTACCCCAACTACCTGATTTGATCTTTGGATCCGAGCTACTAGCGTCAGATGGCATCTTTGTCTACGAGCATGAGAAAAAACATAAGTTTAGCGCGCATCCACGCTATATCGAAGAGCGGAAGTACGGCGCTACTGTTTTGAGTTTTTTTGAGTGGTAATTTGAGTGGCAGGTATGAAATTACATTTCATGTCTTCTGGAAGGTTTTTTACTCAAACTCTGAATCAAATATGACAAGTACTGAAGGTAATTTCTTTAATAAATTTTGATTATAGAAAAACGCAACCTAATGGAACAACTCATTTTAAATAAAACAGAGCAGGTCAGCGTTAATGATCCTGCTCTGTGAAATTTTATAATTACATTTTTAAAATGTAATTAATTGACTAAAGTAGCATTTGTCGCTTTAATTAACAATATTGTACTTGAATTACTGCATTTAAAATTTTAATATTGCTAAAAATTGCAAGCAAATTTTGTGAATTGTGTTATGTCGATATTTAAATTTCGTTTTACTTTATTAAATCTTCCTTTCCTAAATTCATATCCCAAAATAAATGCATCGACCATTTCAAGTTCGCATAATTTTTTACTATACTTATACGAATCGAAGTTAACTTTCGGAGAATATTTGTAAAAGCTGATAAAGTATGAGTCTACAGACTTGTAATCATGAAGTAGATTAGAGCAGACAAAGCTATCTATTATCTGTTCATTTTCAATATTATTAATCCAATTTTTTATTAAGTATTCTTCGGTTATATAATGATGATTATCAGTTAGTATCTCATTTTTATTCGCTATGTCAAATTTTTCAATAATTATATTTTGCCGTTGGCAAGAGTAAAAACCATGACAAATAATGAATAGAAGTACGAATTTGAATTGAAAAATCATTTTGCTAGTCCTTTAACATTAAAAGTCATTTTAGAATTAGTGTGAAACGGTATTTGGTTATGAAGCCATTGTAATCTCCACCATGCTGCGAATCCTTCATTCGACCATTGATAAGATCTAACATCATTACCATCTAATCCAAAATGATCGTCGACAACAATGGTCAAATCACATTGCCATTCTTTTGTAACCGAGTCAAAAGTTAAATTTGTCCGATAAACTCTTGTTTCTTCAGTATCGTTTAAGATTATTTGTAATCCTGATAAACTGTGATTAAATGAATTGAACACAGGTCTGTCACTTTGGGGTAACTGAATTGATCCTTGAAAAGTAAATCCCTCACTGATAAAACTTTCGTTTAATTTATTGGCATATTTCTTTACAAAGTTACGCATTTCTACTGATGTCCTAACAGCATTGCTCAGTGTACTATTCGTGTAAATATTATTAATACTTGTATTAGAATCAAAATAATCAACTAAATCTAGTGCTACCACTTCCAAATCAGAGGTACTAAAATCCGTCATTAAATCTCTCATTTCAGTGAACAATTGCGCTACATTTTTATTTGCAAGACGAATATCACCACTAGCACCCCCTCCATCAAATCCGTGCTCTAAATCTTCTGTATTTCCTCTATTTACAGTACCACCTTTATAAAATATTTCATTAGGAGTTGCAGTAACACTTGAACTTGAAACAATTTCGATTCCATTTGACAACTCATTTACTGTAGATGTAGTATTATATGCCCATAGTTTAGCACCGTCAACAATATCTGTCCAAGAAATAACATGACCTGCAGCTTTATATTCTAGGTAAGCATTAGATGCTTTAAGATAGCCACCAATTCTATTACCGGGTGGTCCAAATAAGTCTAATAATTTGTCAAAATCAGTTATACCCATATTCATTAGACTAGTATTATATGCTGGATCTGAATATTTTAATGAATTATGCCGTGATGTTGCCGTTGCTAGTTGAGAATTCCCGCTTGATCCTCCGCTGCCACCTGAATAACCACCAGATCCACCACCACCTGTTCCACCACTGCCGGGGTCTCCACCACCGGGGCCACCAAGGCCAGGACAAGGCCCAATTGTAACATATTGAACAACAGCTTCTTCAACATGTCCTCCACAAGGGCCTTGATCGAAAACATAATGATAAACGGCCAGATCTCCAGAATTGTGTATGCAAGGGCCACCTTCTTGCACATTGTTCGGATCTCCTGCTGTTGGGTCAATTTCACTATTGCATACACCAAAATCAAACACTGCAAATAATTTTCAATTCTCTATTAAAACAGGATTATTTGGAGAAATGTTAATAAATAAATCATTAAATTTTCTTTCTACAAAATTATAAGAAAAAGTATGATTGCTTTCTGTGATAGTGTAAAACGATGTTATCTCATTTGTAACATCATTAAATATCGGCAGTTTTATGCTTACGTTATTGTTTCCTGTAGTATAGAGAGCCATTTCGAAGTATGGGACACCAAATGATTCGATAAAGGTTTTTGTCCACTCAAATGTACCTGAAGAGACCATTCTCGCAATAAAAGTGTTTAAAGCAGTCTGGTTTTGGGCTGAAGTTTTAATTCTGGGGCCTCCTGAATATCCACTGAAACCACTAAATAATTGTTCGCAGTTTGTTGTTACCGTGTATGCGGTAAAAGGTACACCGTCAGAATATGTTCTATTTTCAATTAATGCATCATCAATTGGTAGATTCTCATCTTTAAGACAAGAGTAATTCGTTAATAGTAAGCAGCCTAATAAAAAATAGGGTAATTTTTTTAAATTCTTTAAAATGTTCATAACATAGATTAAAAAAATAAAGGTAACTTTTTGTCATGACTTCTATTTGATCTTTCGATCAGGGGGAGTACAAGACTACAAACCCTTTTGCTATTCTCTTGCTTTAGATTTCCACCTAACATCATATTTTTTTATTGTTAAGCTTAGTATTTCTGATCAATCAACAACAACATAGTACTTACACCACCGGCATAACTACTCAAAATAATCATCGACTCACTAAAATGTACTACCTTTACAAGAGTGTTTCTAGCACTATGCTGTCGTCAATGGCAGTACGGCCTATATATTCGCGTATATAGGCTTTTTTATTTGAGTCATTTCATAACGAAATTAAGGTATCTCCATGTTTTTGAGATACGCCAACAAATACCTATATACAAGGTATTCATTTGGAATCACACAGCATCTTTATGATGTATGAAAAAAAATATA
>JANMMV010000132.1:0-6211 GCA_031373565.1 Saprospiraceae bacterium | reverse complement strand
GTGCCCCATCTTAAAACTGCTAACAGACATATTCCTATCCTTCAAACATTGCTCTATGATCGGCCTAACTACTTTCTGGCAAGTACCAGGAGGTACAGTGGTTTCGACTACTATCAAAACATCTTCTTTGCAATTCTTTCCGATCGCTTCCATAGCTTTTTTGAACCCTGAAAGATTTACCTCGTACCCTTCAAGGTCTTTATTGAAATTTGATTTCTTTGCTACATCGAGATTGATATCCACTATGATTATATCAGCTTTACGAAAACAATATGGATCATAGGTAGCGTAGAAATTTTGCTTCTTTCTGGAAAGTTGATAAAATTCATCAATCTTTGGGTCAGATGCTACAATAGGGAAAATGCCTTCATTAATACTTTGGATTTTCCAAAAGGAGCCGGGAGAAGGTAAGTCAATACCAATGACCGCATACTCTTCTGTTAATGCATTGGCACACACCAAAGACATAACCGCCCCAACGAAGCCAAGGCCTTGTACAACTACAACTTTTTTACTTTGATGCTTTTGTAGGAACGCGTCAATTCCTGCACTATCATTTAGTGCGGACGGAATCTCGTATTCCTTTCCACTTGTCGGATTAACAGAAACTAAAGAATCTATTGTGGTATTCATTATTTACATTAATATTAATGGTTTAAAGTTGATTTATACCAATCAACCATAGATTTTATTCCTTGTTCAATAGAATAAGGTGGCGTGTAATTTAATCTTTTAAAGCTGTTACTCGTATCCATTTCAAGTGATCCAAATAGTCTTAGTGCAAATTCAGGTTTAAAGGCGGCAAGCACGCTTCTTAAGAAACCTGATATAGAAAACAAGTTCCTCTCTTTACCTAAGCCCAATCGAATTTCGCCAATTAACTTTTCAGTTGAAATTGGACTACGATCACTTGCAAGAAAAATACCTGATTGTTTAGTTTCAATGATTCTGTTGATCAACTCAATAAAATTATCTACAAAAACCATTGTTCGTCTGTTATCAATATTTTTGAATGGCAGCGGATAAGGTTTATTTCCCAATTCTAAAAAACGAAATAGATTTCCTTTCACACCAGGTCCATAGATAAGTGGTGGACGAATTATTGAAACAACAAACTCATTGTCTTCAATAGATTGTAAATACTTTTCTGCTTTCAACTTACTTTCCCCATATGGGTCATTTGTAGGCAGACATGGAGAATTTTCCGTCAGCACTGCTTTCTGGTGTTCTCCAAAAACTTTTATCGTACTGATAAAAATAAAATGTTTTACACCAGCGGCCTTTGCTGCATCAGCCAATTGCTTGGTAAGTGTGTAATTAACATCAAAATAAACTTGATCTTCAATTTTCTTCATTTGGTGAGCCATACCCGCAGAATGCACGATACCATCGATGCCATCATAATTTATTGCATCAGCTGCCACACGCTGAAGTGAAACGGGACTAATGGCATACTTCTCTTTATTATATATCAAGAACCGCTGCCCAACAAAACCAGAAGCCCCTGTGAGCAATAGTTTATGCTTCATTACTTTGAGTGTAAATTTCAAATGTTTTATCAATAACACGCTGTATTGAAAATTCCTGTTCTGCTAATTTCCTTCCTGCTATGCCCATTCTGATCCGCAGCCCCTTATCCAAAATCAACCTTTCTATCGCCTTTGCTAAGGAGATTGCATCTTTCACAGGTACTAAAAAGCCATTTACTCCATCAAGGACTACTTCTCTGCAACCTGGAACATCCGTTGTAACAATTGGACGACCAATGGCACAAGCCTCAATCAAAGACTTAGGTAATCCCTCTCTGTATGATGGTAGTACAACAATATGAGCATGTGTCAACAACGTGATCATATCTGTTTGAAACCCTATCCAGGAAACAAAACCTTCTTTTGACCAACAGTCTAAAATATCTGAAGAAATCCCAGACTTATTTTCCATATCAGATTCACCTGCCAAAATAAATTCGACTTGTCGGTGATATTTAGGATGAAGTATTTTAATAGCTTCCACAAATTCGCCAATTCCTTTATCCCATAACATACGTGCTGGTAGTATAACTTTAATCTTCTCACTAGGTATTTCTTCCCGATATGAAAAAAGGCTCAAATCTACGCCAGAACCTCTAATTAGCTTTATTTGATGCGTTTTTAAAATCTCAAAATCCTGTATCATCTTCATATCATCCTGATTTTGAAGGATAAACGTGAGTTTGGGATTGTTAAAACTAAATCTGAAAATAACGTTAAGGACGCTATGTAATATTTTATTTTGATCAGCGTTTATAAATAAAAAACCCAAACCTGACAATGCATTCACAACTTTTGGAACTCCTGCGAGTTTAGCAGCAAATGATCCATAAGTTACTGATTTTACTGCAACGTGATGCACTATGTCAGGTTTCTCATTTCTATAATATCTATATAATAGCCACAATACACGCAATTCATTAATAGGATTAGTCCCAGACCTACTAGTTGGTAAACCAATAAATCTAAATCCGTAATTTTCAATTTCTTTTGACCTCCCAGTATCTATTGCAAAAATAGTTACATCATAGTTCCTCCGTTTGGCTTCAAGTGCTATGGGCAATCTATGTGATAGAAAAAACCAATCCACATTTACTACCAAAAATAGTTTTTTCATTTCAAAAAATTATAGACTTCCGTTCTACTAAAAGATGCTCAATGATAATAAGAAGGAATAGTTTTCACATTTGATTATTCGCCTTTTTGTTTCCACATATCATATTGATATAGCAAGAGTGCGCTTGGCAAAAATATGATCAATAAAATCTTCTTCAATATAGTGTTAAGTGTTGACCACGATTCAAATACTTTAATGCTTGAATGAAAACCTGACCTACCTAACTGAATAAAAGATTTCAAAAATGCAAGGGGAGCAAATCTAAAATAGTCAAAATTGTTATTCAAAGTAAATATTAATTCAAAGTACCTTGCTTTAGAACTTTTCATTAATGAACTTCTATTCATAATAGAAACATGACCTACGTCCAAAGAGTAATATATTCTAAGCGGAATATTGATATACCTAGTTTTGTATTTTCTGGCAATTCGGGTCCATACACTTCCTTCAAAAACATATTGGTTTTTAATTGACTCTTCAAATAAAAACTCCTTCATGACATCCGTCTTTTGAAATCCCCACTTTTCACCCCTGATCTTATATTTGTAATATGAATCTAGACTGTTGGAGTCAAAAGGCGAGTACGGAAACTTTGTACCAACAAGCTCGTATCTTTCATTTACGCAAAGCCCAGTAACGGCGCTAAATTCATGTCTATTGTCTTCAGGAATACTAGTCCATGTATCTATCAAAATCTGTAAAGCATCATGGATACAAGCATCATCAGAGTCAAATGTTAAAAAGAATGCACCCCGCGCATGTTTAACAGCATTATTACAAGCAATATGTTTACCGGCATTATCCTGATATCGGTATGATATTGGAAACAAAGAGATTCTCTGATAATGAATAATTTTTTCTTTAATATTGTCCGTCGAACCATCATCCACGATCAACCACTCAAAATCCTTAAATGTCTGCGCTACCAAACTCTCAAATACCCTATCGATCGTGTGCTCTCTATTATAAACAGGAGTAAAAACAGTAAATGTGTAAGTGTAGTTATCAGTCATCGATATGCTCAAGTTGTTAATAATAAATTATTCCATCCACCTTTCATACCACATCTGGAACATAAGCAATAACCACAATTTGCCTATTGAAGAAGATCCACCACTTAAAAAATCAGCTTTATAAGTTTGAATCAATTCAATATTAAATAAATTATGTTTTGAAAGCTTGTCATCAGATAAATAATGCATTAAAACTTCCTTAAGATCTTTCCGAAACCAATCTTCTAAAGGGATACCAAAACCCATTTTGGGCCTTTCCATCAATTTCTTTGGAAGATATTTATGTGTTATTTGTTTAAGTATATATTTTTTGTTACCATTTTTGAACTTCAGATGATCAGGGAGCTGAGCAGCCAATTCGATTAGTCGGTGATCGAGCAAAGGTTCTCTGCCTTCTAGTGAAACTGACATTGTTGCTCTATCAACCTTTGTCAGTATATCATCCACTAAATAAGTTTTATAGTCCATTGCCGTCATAAAATTAACAATACTATTATCCTTAGGTAACAATTGATTAAAGGTATCCAACAAAGTGAAGTCTCTTTTATAATTGACCATAAGCTCTTTTGACTCTTCATCTGAGAAATATTGAATCAGCGTCATGTAACTACTGCCAGGACTATTTTCCTTCAACAATGATTTTAGTTTATGATATCTTGCTGGAAAGTTAAAAGTGTTTTTGGCAATGGGTATATTCTTAGGATCAAAATAATTCATCACCTTGTAACCCGCTTTAAAAACGCCATTTGGAATTTTATTGATGATCGACTGCTGCTTATGGATGACGCTATATCGTTCGTACCCTGCAAAAAGTTCATCACCAGCATCTGCAGATAAAGCCACCGTAACAGATTTACGAGCCAACCGACTTACTAACGTAGTAGGAATAGCAGAAGAATCAGCAAAAGGCTCATCAAAATAGTATGCTAACGATGGAATTATATCTAAAGCCTCCTTTGCATCGCAAAAATATTCAGTGTGATCAGTACCTAAGATTTCGGCAACTTTCTTAGCATATCCTGCCTCATTAAATCCCTTATTTTCAAATCCAATGGTGAAAGTACGTACTTTATCTGTACGTTCGGATTGTAGTAGGGCTGCAACAGCACTACTATCATAGCCACCACTTAAAAACATACCTACAGGTACATCTGCAACCATCCGATAATCACATGCACTTTTCAAAGTACGCTCTACTACGGAAAAGGCCTCATCTTCAGAAATATCTAACTTCGGTTTATTGTAGTAATCTAGTACTTCCCAATATTTATTTAAACTTTTCGTACCTAAATTTAGATCAATCTCGATATAATGGCCCGGCAACAACTTGTAACAATAATCAAATATACACTGATCTGATGGTACATAACTGTATCGCAAAAATGACTGAACTGCCCCTTCCCTTATCTTTTTTACAAATAAAGGATGTTGATGAAATGCCTTGAGCTCAGATGCAAATAGAAATAAATTTTCGTGATCATAAAGATACATTGGCTTAATTCCAGCCCTGTCGCGATAGATATAGACTTTAGATACTTTATGATCAGTCAAAACAAAAGCAAACATACCAATACACTTATGTACAAAACTATGTCCATATGCATCAAACGAAGCCATGACGACTTCTGTGTCTGAATTAGATTTGAATTTATACCCCAAATCAATTAGCTCGTTTCGTATCTCTTCGTAATTATAGATCTCACCGTTAAAAACGATACTGTATCGATCCAAATAGCTCATAGGCTGATGTCCTAACGGGGACAAATCTATGATTGATAATCTACGGTGACCTAGACCAATGGTACAATTATCGTTTTCAAACAACTCTATTCCCGCATCGTCAGGACCGCGATGCTCCAATGTGTTAGTCATCGCAATCAAGTTAGCTTTATCAGACCTTTTGTCCCAATCAATAAATCCTGCTACTCCGCACATGATTCTTCAAGATTTAATAATTTAATAATTTCGTGTTCGTATTTATACATGATCGCTTTATATTCAAATTTTTCTTTAATGTAAGCGACTATTTTCTCCTTCTCAAATTCATAGGTCAGCGCCATCTCAATACTGGTACAAAACAAATTTTCAACATTTATTTTGCAAAGTCAAAAATACAACGAGTAGACTTAATAACTCGCATTTGAAAAACAACTACTTATGGAATAATGGCTTTGTGAAATATTAGATGAACATAAAATACTTGAAGATCAGATACAAGCATTTCTACCACATCATTTGTCCACAAATAAAGCGGTTCAACACCTACTCGATGTCCGCACAAAGCAAGCTTGTTAGTAATCACATTCCAAAAGAAAAGGGCAACCATTACGATAAATTTCTGAACAAAAGCGTATCCCTATAAAACAAATGCTATTAATATCATTTCGCATCTCAGCTCGAGTCAAATTTACTTCCAATCACGATAAGGCCAGTTCGGCTTTCCCAGTAATTACAAATTTCACCACACAACACAGGGTATGCGCTCTGATTAAACATAGGTTAATGACAACATTCTGTTAGGCCAATGTCGAACAAAGGACTTTGGTCCATCC
>JANMMV010000105.1:0-2012 GCA_031373565.1 Saprospiraceae bacterium | reverse complement strand
AATAGACCTAACATGTAATAAGTGGTCTTTGGTGCCTCGACCAAAGCATCGTTTGAGCCATAAAGTGTCCATGCTGCCCAATACGTCGGCATACGGTATGCTGGGTTAACTAAGCCGAGTTCATCATCCATAATGTCTAATTTTGCTTGTCTCAGTGCTTGACTCTTCGTTTTTCCCGATTTGAGATGGGTATAAAATCGCTCCATCATGATCGACGTTACTTGATCAGAAACGCTCCACTGACTACCTAGGACTGCTTTACAGCCTGAACTAAAGAATGATTTCGTTAAGCTCGATACGCCTTCGCCTTCAGACAGTGTGCCCGACGACGAATTACAAGAGCTTAGTGTGATCAGTGATGCATTCAGATTGAGTGACTCTATGTTGTCAGCTGTAATTAAATTGTTGTGTGTAGTATCCTTCTTAGTGAGTATAATAGCTGAATGGTCAGGTGACTCATAATCTACATAAGAATGCGCAGATAGATGTAGTATGCCACAATCTGGTGCTTTTTGCGTAAAGACCTCTGGTACTGCATCAAGATTGACATAAGCATCACCTGAGTAAATATCAGCAATGATCTTGGCTTCGTCATCTGCAAAATACAAGTGTGCCATGGTCTCAGATCTAAATTGTGATTGCAGCCAATCAGGTACTTCCTCCTTTTTAATATCTTGCATAGCTTCTAAAGTGAATTTATCATACTCTAGACCCATTGCTAAGACATCAGTATTACCACGTTGTGAAGATTTCTCTCCAATTTGACTTGCATAGTATAGATATCGGATATCATAAGCGGCGATCAAGTAAGCGTCTTTATCATTGATGGGTTTTGATACATCTTTAATCAAAGCTTCGAAAGGAAGGCGGTAGAGTTGGCCATCGGGTATAATGATCAGGGTCTTTGTTGTCGGTTCTAGCTTGACTGCGGCAAAAAGATCCTTGTATATGGCGTTTCCTTTGGATTTGAGGATCGAATTGGCAGTAGCGATGAGCGATGACTGCTTTGCTGGTGTCGATAATGTTTCTAAGAAGGTTGTGAGATCACGATCAAAAGCTTCTGATTTTCGTGTCCTTCCAAATGAAAACTGTCCCCTTGTTATAGTGAAAGTAAAGATCGAAGTATCTCCCACAAAATAGCTCACAAAGGCATCACTAAGTGCTAGATTTTTTCGAATGTCATTGCTGCTAAAAATAGGGATACTAGACTTAAATTTTTTAAACTTCGGAAATTTTAACTCCAAGGAATCGGAGAACTTATTGAAGTCCTGTTTCCACTGTGCAACCGTAAACATATCATTGGTCAATGTATCCGTCCATGCCGACTCTATGGCATCGAGGTAGTTGCGCTTTAATGAAAAATACCTTTCTATCAACTTCTCATTCTTGACGGTCATGACAAGGGCATTTCTCTCATTCATCTGCTCTCTCAGGGTGAATGAATTATATACTTGTGATAAGCGAAAGGCATTTTCCTTATATAGGTCATTCTTTGTTTTTGAATACAACTCAAACTGGGCTTCCATCATCAATGCATATGCTTTCTTGCTGGCCACCGCAAGATCTCGCTTAGCGCTGTAATTGCTAAAGAAGGTTTTCATTTGGGAGCTAAACTCTGTATATAATCCTAACTGTTTCAAGGCCTCCGTTAAGTGCTTTTGATTCTTTTCTTTTTTATATCGCATCCATTGGAGCAAGCCGTTTTCGTACAGGAAGTCTAGATAGTACATATCGGCCATGGCGATGGGTATGCTTTGTTTTTTGGCACTTTCTATCTTGCCGATATTGGGGCCGATGAGGATAATGCCCTGATCGATATGTCGCTGAGCCAATTCTAACTGGCCTAGCTGCATCTCGCATTGCGCGAGAGGGAGTAGAATTTTGGCAAGTTCTCTAGGATCAAATTCAAAAATCTCTTTTTTATTTAATGCCGTTTTTTTCTGCTTATCGATCTCTGACAATGCTCTCTTGAAAAATACGATGGCTTGGGCATATTTTTTTTCTGATTGATA
>JANMMV010000087.1:0-5536 GCA_031373565.1 Saprospiraceae bacterium | reverse complement strand
ATGGAGACAATGCCAACGATCAGCACTAATTTCTCAATCACAAAAAACAAGTCAATATAAGTGGTATGATAGAGGAGATCGTTTGTTTGCAGCTGGCTACAAAAAAGATAGCCTTGCTTTCTTTGAGTACATCGATGGGCGTGAAAAAAAAATCGGGTATTATCCTACTATTTCCCCCGAACAAATGTCAGGATTTAGTGTAACCGATAAGTATATCTATATAATTTTGAAACCAAGCCAAGTTATTAGGATAAATAGAGAGACCAATATTGTAATAGAACTTTCAGAATATTCTTCTTCTTTACTGTACTTTTTTGATGACGTTTCTACTAGCAGCAGTTTCTTTTTGCCTCTTGAAAATGCTACTCATGAACTTAGAGATGATGGAACAAAACAAATTTTTACTGGACATCCTTTAGATTTGTACATTCACCGTGTAGGGCAAAATGTATATTCAGTAACGGACAGGGATGTTTATATATGGCAAGACTATAAATTTAAACCGGTTGTCAATACTACCCTAAACTTTCCTTATGACCTTGAAATAAATGGCCGTGATGAAATTTTTATTATAGATCAAATTACCGATAATCACTATATTTATGATGGAAAAGATGCCTATCCGCTCAATTACGGTAATAACGGAGAAGACTTCAAGTTGGTCAATTATTGCAATGATTTTGGGTATGGTACTTTCAACAATGAAACGTCAAATGGTTATATAATTGACTTCACATCAAAATCCTTACTACCTATAGGCTCTTCGTTTTCAAATGGTGAAATATTGAATTGTGCTATAATAGGTGGAGATACGATCTTAATTTCTCAAAAAAATGGGAAACTAATTACATCTAAATGTTCAAATATATTTACCATTTTCACAACCCTGTTTGAGCATGATCTTGGCATATCTCTATCATTAGCTAGATTGCAATCCTTAGAAAATGTTGCCCTACTGCAAACAGAGTCTAGCATATTTATTATAAATAAAAATGGAAAGATCGCACTAGTTCCAGACCTGTTTACTTCATCAACTACTGAATTGAAAGTACGAAGAAAAAATGGATTTCTTTATTTCTATGCCCAGACTTTGGAAAAAGGAAGGCAGTTGTATTGTCTCTCTTCTTCAAATGTTATTTCAAATATTGAACAAAACATATCAAGTAAAACTATCAATATATACCCGAACCCAACGTCGAACACATTAAATATTGGTGGCTACCAAAATTCAAAAGACAAATATACCATCTATGATAGTTATGGCAAGAATGTTCTACATGGTACTTTTGTTTCTAATATGCTTATACATGTAGATGTATTGCCCACAGGTAGTTATTTTCTAAAGTTAGAATCAGATGACATCACATATCATGCATTTATAAAAATATAATCGACAACAATCAAAACTGACTCACGTACCCAAAATGCACTTTCAACTGACTAAAATCGATGGGGTTTCCTTGGTTGGTTCCTGCAGCAAATGACACATTGAAAATACCGGCCTTCGTACCGAAATTCAAACCCATACCTACTCCAAATACGGGATCCCATTTTCTGACTCCATTCTGCAATATCCTAGTTGTTCCCACATCCAGAAACGGAAGTGAAAGATAAGAATTCTTGTCAAATACAAATCTAAACTCCATGGTTCCAAAAGTGTACATATCCGTCAAGATGGTTTCTTCATCAAAACCACGGAGGGTTCGGTTGCCACCTATTCGCAAAAATTCGTTGGATCTCACTCCATCTCTGTTATACTTTAATGCTGTGGTATTACCCACCTTTATCGTTGCCCAATCTTTGATAGGGATGAATAATGATGCTTGAATATAAGCTTCGGCTTGGATTAATGGCGCAGATAAACTGTCGTAACTATTTTCAAAACCATCTAATCCCGATATCTGAAAATTATTGATGATGCTCCTTCTGCCTACGCTGGTTTGCGCCTGAACTAAATATCCTTTAGTAGGGTTGTATCGATAATTAACCCGACGTAACTCGAGAGCCACACCTCCTCCCGCGTATGAGACATCTAGCTGACTAGGTAACTTACCAGCCGCCAAAATTGCCACTGTGTCAGGAGTCACTAATCGCGATGATCTAAAATTGTACAAGAATTTGATGTTGTTAAAGCCATTGAAAATATACTGGCCGCCACCATCAAAGTAGACATCAATGTGCTGGATACTATTGCGAAAAAAACGAAAATCCAAATGCGAACCAATTCGAGTTTTAGCAATATACGGAACCGTAGACTTTAGTATCACTTCTGTATTATCTTCTCTTAGTCCTTTATATTGGGCAAAAAGGTATTCACCATAACCAAGTGAATTGTGCAATTCGGCGAGCACATCAGCACTAATGTTCCACTTACGCGCTCCATTAACGATAGAAGGCAAAACCCCGATTAACACATCGAATCTACTTGCCGCTACCGGATCAATCGCAAGATAAATATTGGCTTTTTCATTTATAAATCTAACCACCGGCGGCTTAGTCAAGGTAAGATATGGCAACTGGCTAAGCCTCGAAGTAATGGCAGTAACCTTCGAATGATCGTATTGATCATCCGGCGAAATCTCCAAAAGCCGTGGTATGAAGTCCTTCTGCAATCGCAGTCGACCATTGATGACCAAACTATCAAAAGTGTAATATTGCCCTTTATCCACTGAGAGAGTTCCGTAAAGTTTATCATCAACAAAACTTACACTATCAACTTTAGTCATCACAAAAGGATAGCCATGCTTACTG
This sequence comes from Saprospiraceae bacterium, assembly GCA_031373565.1. Taxonomy (GTDB): domain Bacteria; phylum Bacteroidota; class Bacteroidia; order Chitinophagales; family Saprospiraceae; genus OLB9. The sequence goes on along the minus strand of JANMMV010000087.1, from coordinate 2,785 downwards.
TAATGACTCACAATGGTCTTTAGCAATAGTCTTATCATTACCGAATCCAATGGTTTGTCGCGAAGTCGCCTTTCATTATATCCACCTTGTTCAATAATAGGAACTAACGCTGGCGCCACCTTCAAATTTCCCATTGCATACTTCTTTCCTTTAAACAAGAAAGCATGGCAGGTGTCTTTTGTATAGTACTGGGTATCAATCTGACAATATAGAAAACCTTGTTTTTGCCAAGATTGCATCATGTTGATCAGATCGGGTTCAATTTGCAGGCTATCTTTCTTGGTAACAATGGTATCACTTTTGATGTCTCCTGATAAATACATGATCACAGTCTTGGATTGCCCATATCCAAAATTCAAAAAACCAAACAAAACCAAAACAATAAAACTTTTGTCCACTATCTCAAAAACTATAATTACATACTTAACGAAAGTACATATAAAATAGTTATGTCGGACATCTACTTAGAAAAATATGAAGCATTTGAAATTAAATTAAGGCTAGTTTCAATACCCTTTCTTATCTTTACCAAAACTAAACCTTAAAGCAGTTGGCAGGAATTTACATCCACATCCCATTTTGTAAGCAAGCATGTCATTACTGCAATTTCCACTTTTCAACTTCACTAAGATATAAAGATGCCTTAATAGAAGCGATACGTCAAGAAATTGAAAAGCGAAAAGACTATTTAGAAACCAAACAGATTGATACTATTTACTTCGGTGGAGGTACACCAAGTCTTTTGTCAAAGCAAGATTTGGGTAAAATCATGGATTCCTTAAGCAAGCATTTCACTTGGGCAAATGAAGCTGAAATAACACTAGAAGCTAATCCTGACGATATCAACCCTAATTCTTTAAAAGATTTTAAATCATTAGGAATCAATAGATTGAGCATTGGTATTCAGTCTTTTTTTGATGAAGATCTCACCTATATGAACCGAGCACATACCGCTAATGAAGCTGAAATATGCGTCAAATTAGCCCAAGATATAGGTTTTGAAAACATCTCGATAGATCTAATATATGGAAGCCCAACAACTACAAATGAACATTGGCAACAAAATTTGGATCGAGCGATTGCAATGAACATTTCACATATATCATCTTATTGTTTGACAGTGGAGCCAAACACTCCCTTACAAAAAATGATCAAAAAAGGTCAATCTTCACTACCTAATTCAGATACTGGGGCTCATCAGTTTGATATGCTGATGTTATCATTACAGCGGTCAGGATATGAACATTATGAAATATCGAATTTTGCAAAAGATAAAAACTACGCTGTTCATAACACTAACTATTGGCGTGGCAAATCATATTTAGGTTTGGGTCCGGCAGCACATTCATATAATACTCTCGACCGAGCTTCTAACATAGCAAACAACAACATCTACATAAAAGCGATGAACGAAGGATTGAATGCCCTTACTTATGACAATCTTACACCACGGGATAGATACAATGAAACCATTATGACGGGCCTACGGACAATGTGGGGAGTAAATATTAGTGACATCCAAAATATAGATGCTTCTTATGTCTACCAATTAGCTAATGATATAAAAAGATACTTGGATAGTGATGAGATACGATTACTAGATAATCATTACATCATAACCCACCGAGCAAAACACTTTGCAGATCGTATCGCAATGGAACTATTTATTATTGAATAAGTAGTAATCCTAACTAGTTGGCGCTTGAGCGCAAAGCTCATCCCAATATTCAACAGCTCTACGTGTATGTGGCACACATATAGAACCACCTACTAAATTAGCAACAGAAAAGACTTCAAACACCTCATCTGTAGTCACTCCTAGCTCATAGCAAGTCCCTAAATGATATTTAATACAATCATCGCATCTAAGCACCATCGACGCTACTAGACCTAGCAATTCTTTGGTTTTGACATTTAGGGCTCCATCTTGATATGTTTGGTTATCTAAACTCCAAAATCTTTTCAGCACTTTATTATCTTGAGCCATAATGCGATCATTCAAACGTTCGCGATACTCATTGAATTCTTGTATTTGTGACATAATCGTTAATGATATTAAATTTAATAATAATTAGATCCTATCTTTAGTATTAGTTGTTCGCCAAAAAGACATGATCATTCTAACAGGCAACAAAATAATAGTAACCAAAGCAGCTATTGAAAACAAAATATACTCATATCTAATGTATCTACCGAAATTGTAGTCTTCAAGGTTAGTAGACCCTTTAAAAAACTTGATTGTCCCTTCTTCATCAATAAAACTTTGAAACTCAAACAGCGTATCCATAGAATAAAAAAACAATGGTATTGGTAAAAAAATCATCACAATTCGCCACCAGTTTACCCTACCAAAAGGGGTATACTGCAGTAGAAAAATATACTTAGTAAATGACAAGAAAATGATAATGGCCAAAATATTTCTTACATAAAAAGGGAAGTTCTCTCCAGTCTTTACATAGATCGGTAGCATTATGAGCCCTGTCAAGAGTAAAATAAATACCCAAGATAAAAGCTCAACATTCCAATGTTTCTTCATGCTTCATTTTTATTATGATGATAGGTTTCGAGAAAAATTAAGATAAATTACCTCGAATCACAAAACTGACGAATTATTAATAATAATCTCAATAAAGAACATAAGAAATTACTATTAGTTGCCCGTCGATGGTCTAAAAAGGAGAAAGCCTTGTTGGGTTTACCAACAAGGCTTTCATAAAAAAGGCGGCGACCTACTCTCCCACTTTCGCAGTACCATCGGCGCTGAGGGGCTTAACTTCTCTGTTCG
>JANMMV010000084.1:0-3113 GCA_031373565.1 Saprospiraceae bacterium | reverse complement strand
ACAAGCGATGGTCAGTATAAACTCAAAGACTTTGTCCGTCGCTCGCAGACGATGAACCCAAAAGATCAAGGCACTTTTGACAAAGCCATCATCAAGCTTGACGAACGGATTAATATCGCGAATATGATCTTCTCGGGCCGTATGTTTCGGCTATTTCCGATACCTGGTGACGCCAACAATACATGGGTGTCTGCAGGTGAAATCTTTGATGCTCCGACATCAAATCCGTCTTATGAAGAGATCTTGATGCTCTATAAAAACTATGCGTTGCAGCTAACACAAAATCCACAACAAGCCAATCAAGCACTGGACCAGATCACGGCTTATCAGCAAAAACATGGTAGCCAAGTGATGCCTTCTGGCACCAGGATTTCATCAGAATTGATACTCAATAAAGTTGATTTTTTTGGCAAATTGCGCAACTATTATGCAGTGCTTTGTCTTGTGTTTTTGTTTGTCTTTCTATGGGCTGTATTGACCAATTCAGATCGTCGAGCGCAGTTTACAAGATATGCATTCTATGTCGCTGCTGTCGGTTTTGTCATCCACACGATCGGGCTAGGACTCAGGTGGTATGTCTCGGAACGAGCACCATGGTCAAATGGCTACGAGTCTATGATCTATATAGGGTGGACGACGATGCTGGCAGGAATGTTGTTCTCCAGAAAGTCACTTGGGGGACTAACGGCAACGATCACATTGGCGGCGACCATCTTACTCGTTGCAAGTATGAGTTGGTTAGATCCCGAGATTACGCCACTGGTCCCCGTATTGAAGTCATATTGGTTGACCATCCATGTGAGTCTTGAAGCTGGTTCGTATGGATTTTTAATGTTGGGTGCTGTGATCGGCATGCTCAATCTCTTACAGCTTGTCTTTGTCAATCCATCCAATCTCGACCGTATCAAACGATCGATCTCAGAACTGACGATCATCAGTGAGATCACCTTGCTCGGTGGTTTATTTATGGTCAGTGTCGGTACCTATCTCGGCGGTGTATGGGCCAATGAGTCTTGGGGAAGATATTGGGGCTGGGACGCCAAGGAGACATGGGCGCTTGTGACGATTTTGGTATACGCCTTTATCCTGCACATGCGATTTATCCCTGGATTGCGTGGCATTTACGCCTTCAATTTTGCGTCCTTGTTTGGATTTGCGACAGTAATCATGACCTATTTTGGCGTTAACTATTACTTGTCTGGCTTACATTCGTATGCCGCTGGTGATCCTGTGCCCATTCCACCGCAAGTGGTTTATACAGCCATCGTTATGGTGATTTTGAGTATTGTAGCTTATATTAGGTATCGGAAGGTTTATAAATAGTTAGAAATTAGGAATTACGAATACGAAATATCGTAATCAGATTAAGTGCTACTTATGTTTAATTTTCGGTTATTTAGGATTTTACTCGTTTAAAAATCATTTTAATTCACAGCTTCTATTTGTTCTAAATCTAACTTAATGGTTTTCATCTCTTCTTCTATGTCATAATCATTTTGCAGTCCAAGCCAAAACTTTGTTGATGTACCAAAATACTTAGATAGTCTTAATGCTGTGTCTGCTGTTATTCTCCTTCGACCCTTTAGAATTTGACTCGTTCTTGTTTGTGGAACACCTATTGACTGTGATAGTTTATAGGCTGTTATACCCATGGGTTTGAGGAACTCTTCTTCCAAAATTTCGCCAGGATGTATATTTTTGAGTTTACTCATGATAATCTATAATTTGAACGTTGTTTGCATTACTATTTTGCCAAATAAAAATGACTCTCCATTGATCATTAATCCTTATGCTGTAAAATTCTGAAAGATTTCCTTTTAGCTTCTTTAGTACATTTACAGGTGGAATTCGAAGATCATTAATGTTGTCAGCATTATTGATCATTCTCAGTTTTCGTCTCGCTACCTGTTGGATTTCGGTTGGTAAAACTTTCGATTTTAAACCTTCCCAAATCTTCTCTGTTTCTTTACAATCAAAGCCTAAAGTCAAGATTTTGTGTATTAACGCTCAAAGTTAGTAATTTATTTCGTTAGTAGCAAATAATTTTCTCAGCTACTTCATCACCTTGCCATCTTCCAGAATCAAATCATACTTGTATCCCGCGCCGAAGTCTTTGTCCAAGACGAGCTTGCCTTCTATATTGATTTCACTGCCGAGTAGGATGTTTTCACTTGTGGTGATGGTGATGTCGCACTTTTTGTCTTTGCAATTAGTGCCGTCTTGGATATGGATCCAGTTACGGTTCATGATACCGCTATTCACTTTGACGACTTTGCCTGAGACAATAACGTTTTTGCCAGCATAGCCTGCTTTGTTTTTAAATAATTTATCGAGTGACATGGCATCTTTCGCACGGACAAAGTCATATTTTCCTGATGGTGCGGCATCTGCGCTAGGCATGGGCGGTGATCCTGGCATATTCGCTCTATCCATTGCAGCGGCGCTTCACCTTGTGGTTCCGTGGATCGCGCACGCTCGCGGCATGTTTCGTCACCCTGACCCTTACCCTCATGCTGGCTGGCCCGGTGCTTCTCATCGGCCTCCGGCTCGTAGAGGACGGCAGGGCTTTTGCGGCAGCCACCAAGAATTGGGCCCTCTCAGCCCCCCCAAAAACTCCGGAGTGGATCGTTGAATTGCCGCTCATCGGCGAAGAGATCGGCGCGTATTGGACGGAGTTCAGCGATGACCGGAATCGCTGGATAGAGGATCTGGAAAAAGCCTCAGCCGCAAGCAGGCATAGCGTGCCGGATGACAAGTTGGCGGAAGAAGCCCAGGATGGCACCCCCATTCACGATGTGGATGCGGATGCACTCGCCGATGCGAAAGCGGAGGAGGCAAAGGAAATGTCGGAAAAGCTGGTGGCGTTGCTGGGCAGATCCTTGGGCGTTGCTCAAAAGGCCTTGGTAACCGCCGGACTGGCGGTGGGACAAGGCGTGACTCAGGTGATCCTCAGCGCCTTTCTCGCTTTCTTCTTCCTGAGGAACGAGACCGCCCTCTCGGATCGGCTCAAGGTAGGGGTCGAGCGGTTGGCTGGAGCACGCGGCAAACACCTGCTCAAAATCGCGGGTGATACGGTTCGCGGTGTGGTTTACGGGGTGCTCGGGACGGCGCTC
>JANMMV010000083.1:0-5106 GCA_031373565.1 Saprospiraceae bacterium | reverse complement strand
CCTTCATTTTCTTGACAAAAATTTCGTAGGTATCAGGCTTGACCTTCTGAATAAGCTTAATAACGTGCCATCCAGATTTTGTCATGATTGGTGGTGATATCCTGTTAGTTTCAGTCAGGAAAAATGAAGCATCTTCAAAAGCCTTCTCATAAGTATTTATGCCAAAAGGAGGAAGCTTGCCACCGTTCCGATTTGATGTTTTGTCGATTGAATACATTGCCGCGAGCTTATCCCAATCACCACCATTCGCTAGTGCTTTTTTGAAAATGGTATCCGCAAGCAACTTCTTGTCGTTAGGCACCAAAATGTGAGATACTTCTACAGTTCCCATTGAAAGTCTCTTGTCCTTCACTTTGATGATGTGGTATCCGATCCGAGTTTCAATAATATCTGAAACTTTTCCGATTTCATTTGTGTACAAAACGGACTCAAGATTATAGAATCCATTTGGCAATTTTGCGGTATAATAGCCCATATCGCCACCATTCATCGCTGTCGCTTTATCACCAGAGTACATCCTTGCCGCATCTTCAAAGCTCATGCCACCTTTTATCTTGGCGAGGGCTTCAGTCAATTTTGCTTTTGCAGCGTCTTTATCAGCTTTGCTAGCTGTCTCTGCAACAGGAGAAAAGATATGGTTGAATGCCACGTCATACTTCATACGATCATACAACTCTTGCATAAGGAAATCTGTCACTCCCTTGTCTATTAAGTACGAAGCGGCGAGCTGTTTGCGATATCCTTGTAACTCTTCTTGCAGCGAAGTGATCGTATCGAGTTGCATTTTGCGCGCTTTCTCGACTTTCAGTTTGAATTTAGTGTATAAATCTAGGTACTCATTGACACTTTTTGATGAATAATCTGCTTTATTGGCGTTGTTTTTTTCATAAATGTATTTGAATTCTGGCAACGTTACTTTGCTAGATCCTATTCTCATCAATACATCATCTTGCGATATAAGAGATACTGCAGAAGTAAAACTAAGTAATAAAATAAAAATATGCTTATTCATATATAAAGGGTATGTATTAATAATCAATTTGTGACTGCAAATTTAATATATATAACCAATTTTTCAATATAAATATGCAAAAGCATTACATTGGGTACAAATTTATATATCGCAATACGACACAAAAATTAATTTCTTCAAAACTTAGATCTCATTTTAGACCTTTTTGCCAAAATATTGTTACCCTTTCCAAAGCAGTAGTTTTTATGTACAAAAATTTAGACGATGTCGTCTCGGACTTAGAAAAACATGGTATGCTCATGAGAATAAGCCATGAGGTGGATCCAGATTTAGAGATGGCTGAAATACATAGACAGATTTATGATGCCAAGGGGCCAGCCATTTTATTTGAAAAAATCAAGGGAAGTCCATTTAGGGGGCTATCCAATTTATATGGCACAACTGATCGGACGGATTTTCTATTTAGAAAAACGATGCCAAAAGTCAAAAAAGTCATCGAAATCAAAGCCGATCCTAGCAGATTATTACGCAATCCGTTACGGTATATTGGAGCTGGCTTTACGGCCATTACTGCTTTGCCGATGAAAAGCATCTTCGGTAGCCCGGTCATGTACGGAGAAACAACGATAGACCAACTCCCCCAAATCAAGTCCTGGCCGATGGATGGAGGTGCTTTTATTACGCTGCCTCAAGTGTTCACGCTGCCTCCAAACTCGAGAAACATGATGGAGTCGAATCTCGGTATGTACCGTATACAACTATCGGGTAATGAATACATCCCCAATGAAGAAATTGGCCTGCACTATCAAATCCATCGTGGTATCGGTGTGCACCACGAGATGTACAATCAACTACCCGACGTTCCATTTAAAGTATCGGTTTTTGTCGGTGGTCCACCCTCTCACGCTTTTTCAGCGATCATGCCTATGCCTGAAGGTTTGAGCGAACTTACATTTGCAGGTATGTTGGCTGATCGTCGGTTTAGGTATACCATTGACAAACAAGGCCATGTTTTGTCGAGTGATGCTGATTTTGTCATAACCGGCACTATTGTCAAAGACTTCAAGAAACCCGAAGGTCCTTTTGGTGATCACTTGGGATATTATAGTTTGACGCACGATTTTCCAGTGATGAAAGTTGATAAAGTGTATCATCGAAAAGACGCCATTTGGCATTTTACTGCTGTAGGTCGCCCACCGCAGGAAGACAGTTCATTTGGATATTTGATACATCAGCTAGTGACCGATCTCAAAACCCAAGAGTTTCCAGGTTTAGTAGACATACACGCTGTCGATGTCGCCGGTGTGCATCCATTACTACTAGCTATCGGAAAGGAGCGCTATATGCCTTTTAGAGATCGTCGGCCTGAAGAAATTTTAACGATTGCCAATAGAATCATAGGCTCAGGACAGACATCACTTGCAAAGTATCTATTTATTGCAGCAGATGATGATGATCGAAATTTAGATACGCATGATATTCCTACATTTTTTACGCATGTTTTATCACGCATAGACTTGCGTAGGGATTTACACTTTCAAACAAAAACCACGATCGATACCCTTGATTATTCGGGAGAAGACTGGAACGGTGGATCTAAAGTTGTCATCGCCTGTCGGGGAGAGATCTTAAGAGATTTATCTGAGAGAGCTCCAGAAGAAATCAGCGGAGTAACATCTATGGCCATACCAGGCGTTTTATGTGTTCAAATGGATGCGTTCACTCATTATCTTGCTGAAAACGAGGTCATAGAATCGTGGATTGCGAAAAATGAGCATATTGACTTAAGCGCAATTCCGCTGTTGGTTCTTTGTGATGACGCTGCTTTTACAGCAGAAAACATGAATAATTTCCTATGGGTTACCTTTACTAGGTCCAACCCGTCACACGATATGTATGGATTTGGCTCATTCACAAAACATAAACACTGGGGATGCACTACTATGGTCATCGACGCCCGGATAAAGCCGCATCATGCACCCGTTCTAGTTGAAGATCAAGAAATCAAAGCAAGCGTATCAGCATTACTACAAAAGATGTAGCACCTCAATTACCTGTTGTAACCGATGCTCTTTGGTTCCGTGGATGACGGTGTATTCGCAGTGGTGATGCAATAAATGACATTTGTAGATGTCCAGTAATCGATCCCGATCGTGCTGGTTTTCACGGAAAGGATCATATTCCCACGGAATATCTGGACTACAAAGAAAAGTATGCTTTGGCTTACTTTCCTGCCACCAATCGATCATTTGCTGATCTACCCTGCCGAACTTTTCTTGCGACCAGATGATGATGGTAAGCAAGTCGGTATCACAAATAGTCGTTTCGCCTTTATCAAGATGCATCTTTTCTTCATATCGCTGTAGCAAAGCGATCTCGTACAAATCATCATAAGCATATTCGGTCCCTCTCAATGCAAGATAGGGCCTAGCCATCTCTCGAACGAATGAGAAACCGAGTTTTTGAGCAATACTTTCAGCCAAAGTAGTCTTGCCAGAAGATTCTGGACCCGTAATTAATATCTTCATTATGAAAGTACCAATGGCGTGTTAGTGATAGCTATCATACAACGATTATTCATCATCTTGATGTAATTATGAACCACAAAAATAAGAATACATTTCCATCAATTACCTTCAAAAAGAAATATTGTTATCTTTGCCTTTCAAAGAAGTGAAATAGATGAATAAGGTAAAACTAGAAATCATGGCATTATCTCATAGTGTTGCTCAGTCGCACAACTATGACGTAGTTCTAGGAGAAGAAAAAACGAATCGTAGACTGCCCATCGTAATAGGTGGATTTGAGGCACAAGCTATCGCTGTAGCACTTGAAAATATGACGCCCAATCGACCATTGACCCATGATTTGTTCAAAAACACGCTTGATGCGTACGAAATCGAACTTAAAGAAGTCGTCATAAACAATCTCCTTGATGGTATTTTTTACGCACAGTTAATTTGTATGCAAAACAATAATGTGATCCAAATAGATGCCCGTACTTCTGATGCAATCTCAATGGCAGTCAGATTTGGTTGTCCCATCTATACTTTTGACTTCATCATGGATAGTGCAAGCGTCGTACTGGATGACGAAAAAATAGAAGGAGAAGTTCCTAAGGCTAAATCCAATAGCCCCGAATCTATGAGTCTTGCGGGTCTGGAAACTTTGCTCCAAGAAGCATTACAAAAAGAAGATTATGAACGTGCAGCACAAATTCGTGATCTAATCACGAAGAAAAAAGACGCGTAATACTACCCGCTATTAAACACAACACTTTGTCTAAAACTAAATCCTAATTGGTAGGGTGCAGTAGCTTTTTTCATTATTATTGCTGTTTATCGAAATGAAGAAGGACTTTACTTCCCTTCCTTAGATTACCATGATCGATTTATTAGTAATCGTGCTCCAGAATGGGACGGATTTTATTACAAATTAGAAAAAATATGGCTTGTTTTGCTCTATTTGAAGCAAAATGTTACCTTTGCGGACTTTTAAGAACATTATTAAATTTTACAAAACGATGAATAACTTAGTTTATGCCGTTCCCGTGATGGGACTTGTAGGCCTTATTTTTATGATGGTAAAGGCTAGTTGGGTCAATAAGCAGGAAGCTGGCAACGACCGTATGCAATTTATAGCAAAAGCAATAGCTGATGGTGCCCTAGCATTTTTGAAGGCTGAATGGAGAGTTTTGGGTATATTCGGTGCAGTGATGGCTGCCCTTTTGGCGTGGTCTGGCACCTTAGTAGAAACATCACACTGGATGATAGGAATTACCTTCATTATAGGTGCTTTCACATCTGCATTTGCAGGATATGTAGGTATGAATATTGCAACAAAGGCCAATGTGCGTACTGCCCACGCTGCGCGTACAAGTCTCAAAGACGCCCTTAAAGTATCATTTACTGGTGGTGCTGTTATGGGATTGGGCGTAGCTGGATTGGCTGTACTTGGTCTTAGTTTATTATTTATCCTTTGTTTTAATCTATTCGTTGGACAAGGTGCCGAGCCTCTAGGTGGGATGGATAGAGCACTAGAAGTTTTAGCAGGTTTTTCATTGGGAGCTGAGTCTATTGCACTTTTCGCGCGTGTAGGTGGCGGTATATATACCAAAGCGGCCGATGTGGGAG
>JANMMV010000046.1:0-1841 GCA_031373565.1 Saprospiraceae bacterium | reverse complement strand
CAATTTTTTGAAGTCTAGACTCCGCAGGTAGCACGTAAGTGGTAATATTTTTTCGCTCAAAGGAGGATAAATATATTGCGGGTTTGGATAGATGTAAACGCTCGCAAATATCTAATTGTGTAGCGTGATCAGCGGTAGCCGTGAGGGCTATAAAAGGCACCTGACTTAGCGCATCTCGCAAGACATTAAGTGTGATGTAATCGGGTCTAAAATCATTGCCCCAGATGGAGACGCAATGGGCTTCGTCTATGGCTACAAGGCTAATTTTTAGTGACTTCAGATAAGTGACAAATCGTCCATTATTAATCCGCTCGGGCGAGACATACAAGATTTTTATCTCGCCAGTTTCGAGTTCACGCGTGATTTTTTGAACTTCGCTATCTTGAATATTGGAGTGTAAAGCTGCCACCTTGACGCCATGTTGCTGAAGCGCAATAACCTGATCATTCATGAGTGCGATCAGCGGAGAAACCACGACAGTAAGTCCAGGTAAAAGTAAAGCAGGCAACTGATAACATAATGATTTTCCGCCACCCGTAGGCATGATAACCAATGCATCATTACCCGCAATCACATGATCAATGATGCGCTCTTGGTCGCTGCGGAAACTTGAAAATCCCCATATTTCTTTTAGCTTTTGTAATTTTAGATCGCTAGTAATCATGCAATCAATGTTTTATCAAAAGTCATCGTATCCATCATTCTATCAAACTCCCCGAAGATCGGGGCAGAAATGACAATCTCACTTTTGGTAATTGGATGGATGAATGTTAATTTTCGGGCATGCAACAATAGTTGATTCATCTCATAACGCTCCAGAAAAATTCTATTTTGCTTGTTGCAACCATGAGGACGATCACCGATGATGGGGTGAAAGATATGCGACATGTGGCGACGCAACTGATGCATACGACCCGTATGTGGGCACAATTCAACTAGTGAATAACGTGTAGTAGGAAACTTATCCGATGATGAAAAGTCCAACTCTACGCGCTGCAACGTCTTGTATGTCGTCAATGAATCCACCGTCTTTCCATTATCCAAAAGCAAGTCATACTCAATGGTTCCAGTTTCGTCAGTGTACCCGCGTACGATGGCTAGATATTGCTTGGCAACTTCTCTATCTTGAAAAGCAATGCCCATGTTTCGCTGGGTTTCTTGGTCTTTTGCAAGTACGACCACACCTGATGTCTTGCGATCTAGCCTATGAATCATATAGACGTGTTGATCGAGCATATCACGTACTGTTTGCAATACAAAAACCGTAGCTGTTGGATCTAGTGATGTTCTATGCATAAAAATGCCATTAGGTTTGTTGATCGCTATCAGGTAGTCGTCTTCGTATAATATCTCCATGTTTATGCGTGTGATCGAAATGTAAAGTAAAACAATTATTTTTGAAAACTACCACGAGTCTAAATAATTTGGAAAAATGTCCATGACGAGTTATTCATTTGTCAGTAGGCAACTGGTATTTACACCGCACCGGCCACAAATGGCGGTTCGTAACCAGTTTATCAGTGAAAAAACAGTTGTTTTAATATCGGAAATATGGTTGCGATATTAGGTCTATTCACCGATCCAATATGATGTGGAAGGGGTACTGCAAGCAATACTAATCAAAAATCTTTTAAATACCTGGAAAGGTAAGCCCTTTCGGTACTTACTGACATACGAGACGGATTAATGGTGCTTTGCTCTTCATTGGCTACATACGCGATTTACCAACCTAACCGTTTTGCGGTTCAGTGGTTCAGTTATTGTGATTTTTGGCCTTTATTTCTTCGGCCTTAATACCCTCACAGGATCTTTTGGCTGTGGCAATAATTTGACTTATTGTG
>JANMMV010000545.1:0-3295 GCA_031373565.1 Saprospiraceae bacterium | reverse complement strand
CCTTTGTCTATTACGTGTACTTTCACAATAGGACCCAAAACGTCTGTGATATCAAAAGCATCATTTTTTTCGATGGCAATCTGGAATCCTTTCATTTTGATATCCGTAAGTGGCGCTATTTTAAAAACGTATATTTGGCCTTGCGTAAGTAACTGATCATCTAATACAAAAGATGTTCTTTTTGTAATACCTTCATCTCTACCATAACTATCGTTGAGATCACCTATTTTCATGCCCTTGAAATGATATCTTTCAAATGGCGAAGATATGTCAGATGATTCCTGTATCTCCTTGCCTACGAAAAAGTCATTGGCATTGACAAACTTCCACGGAGTATCATAAGCGGTAATATCTGAAATTTGATTAGTCCAGAGATTTTGTAAAATATGCACATCCAGGTTACTCAAATTTCCGTCATTGTTTACATCAGCTGCAGATTTTTGCATAGTGTCTAAAGCGATATTTTTCCATATGTAGTCTTTAAACATGAGGACATCTTCTACATCAATACCGGTTTGAAAGTCAGTACCTGCCTTAAACGAACCAATAATTTTAGCGTTAGGGTCAAAGATAATAGCATTACAACCGTCGCTTTTAGATACCACATTGGCTTGAATGGCCACCTCTGTGATCGGAGCATCATGCATTGTGGAAAAACATACTTTTCTTTCGTTGCTAACGGCTGCATTGACAAAGATCCGTTGGGTGTAAGTGTAAGTTTCATTGTTTTGAGGGTTTAACAAGGTCCAGGTCCGGTCAATGGTGTGTTGAGATGCACTGATTTGCACTACTAGATCATCATAACTTTTCACCCATTGTATAGGGCAAGCAGCGTTCGTTTTGGGTTCTACGTTGTTGGGATGTATGGCCGGATTAATATATAAGTCATAGGGTGCTACCTCCAAAAAATCCACTGTAATATCTGCTGGCCACTCTACCGCATCATTTACCGTATGTCCTGATGCACAATTGCCAAAAGGTGTATTCCATGGCTGAGTATCACAGGGCAGACATGTGCTTTCAACTTCATTAGATATGACCCACTGAATATAAGAAACAGGTACAAAATTATTATCTTCCCAATTTATATACCTATAGGTAATTCTAGCTTTTTTCTCGAAAATGAATGGATCAACTTGTATTGATTCACCAAGTATAATACACTTGTTTGTGGTAGGTTTACCATCAAAAAAGATAGGCTTGATCGAATCAAGGTCCACATTTAAATAATCGGCGATTCGTATAGGATCAGGATTACTCATCAAAAATTGAGGAGCGTTATCAATGGTGATATCACAGGGCCACTCTACGTCATCTAAAAGCGAATGCCCTGAGTTAATATCCCCCACAGGTGTGCACCTGCTAAATCTATCATAGACCTTCAGCGCACCATTACAATCCAACGCAACAATCGTGACTTTTCCAAAACAAGTTTTTAGCGTCTCCGGATCTGTCACAAAATAGTCAAACGTTTTACCCACATCAGCAATACTGACTACGGGTGCAGGCAAGGAAATATTGTTATATTTTAAAACCACATCGTAATATCCAGGACAGGCATAGGGCGTACCTTCCAATAGGCTATCGGCTGTAATCTCAAAACTACCGATAGTTGGTACACCAAAAGTAATGTCACCTTTGCAAATAATGTCCTTAATGCGATTTTTATTCTGGACGATATTTACTTCGGTTACTGCCTGATTGTAATTACCTGCGCTGTCCTTCACTGTCAAGGTGACTTTCAACGGATTCGGACTGCTACAATCGATCACATTGGGTGAAATAGACATCGTGACAGCCGAACAATGATCGTATGACCCATTATCAACCATCAAAGGAGTTAATTCTATGCGATTTTGTTCGTTAAAGCCGACGGCTATACTTTGAACGGAAACAGCGACAGGCGCTGATTTGTCGATTACATTGACGGTGCACGTGCAAAAGCTTAGCGAACCCGTGCTTTTTTCAACGATCAACGTTACGTCATGTGTCCCTTGGGGCAATTTGGTTCGGTTTAGCGATAATTTTACGTAATCAGAAGAACCATCGTCAATATCAGAAGGAACCACTGTGTACGAACAATCCCACGGAATGGTAGAAACGGTTATTGCATTCTTACATATGGCAATTTGCGCATACATGATGCGATGATTCATCAAAATCACCAGGATCACATAAAAGATATAGTGTACATTTTTAATACTTTTCATTTGTTGTAAATTTTAATTCGTGAATGAGGTCAAAGTTTTTTGGTTACATAAATGTCAGGCCTAAGCCTATGGATGGAAAGATAGAGCTCCTATTTCCATTATATGAAGAAAAATTATAATTTTCGTTTCTGTAAGTACATCGCAATAACAATGCAGCTTGTAGATCTTTTGAAACGCGATAATCTAACTGCGTTCCGAGCCTTAGATAGGGCTTACATACCATTCCTTGGACCTGCTGAGCCAGAAAGCTGCGGCTATCATAGGTAGGAATGATGTTTTTTGAAAAATCCAGCACATCTATACCTAATCCTAGATCATGATATAGTAGGAATTTCCCTTTTGCTAGAGATTGATAATAAATAGTAGGTACGATACTTATCCTATGCTGATATCCGTGCACCTTGCCTTTCTGTTCCGTAATTTTGATACCGCCCGTATTACCGATAACCACATTTTCTACACCATTACTGGAAATAGATATTTCGGTTGTGTCTATCAAATTAATATTTTCAACCCATTTTTGATGGTAATTTAGTCGGTAAATCATATTACTGTAATTGACCAATGCACCGAAGGAAAATCGGCCTTTTATTTTTCTGCTTAAACCTAATTCGACGGCGTAGGAGAGATAAGGTGAATACCTTGTATGACGTTGATTCCCTTCCCCATCCAATTGGCGATCTTTTGCCAAGGTAGCTCCAGAAGTAATGCCGAAGTGGTATTGCCAAAGATGACCATCATGTTTAGTATAAATTTTAGGCATTAAGGCATCATTTAAGCCTTTAGCATCCTGATTGGAAACCAAGGGCGCTGGACTGATGAATGAAATTTTATCGATTTCCAAAAACGGTATCGGGCTTTGACTTACCACAACCGTATGTATAGGGCTCGGTTCATTATTTGCTGATTCAATAATTTGAAGGAAAGGACTTTCTGGTACATGTTGAGATTTTTGTAACGCTTTTTCGAATGAAATAGGTCTGTTCCTTTCAGCACGCAATTGTTGATTATTGTTCCGTTTCATCTGGCTGGCAATGGTAGCGTCTTGAACGAGTGAATCCACTTTGAATGTCGATGCGTCCAGT
>JANMMV010000813.1:0-5290 GCA_031373565.1 Saprospiraceae bacterium | reverse complement strand
GATATGGTCATATCTAGCTCCTCGCTCAAGCATCAATACTTTAAGACCTTTTTCAGTGAGTTCTTTAGCTGCCCACCCGCCACTGATACCGCTACCTACAACGATGGCGTCATAAGTAGTTTCATGGGAAGCTTTATGATTGATGTACAAAGTATCTTGTGACATAAAAAGTAAATATTAGATGCACAAATATATAGTATTTCTTGATAGGTTTAACTTGATACACCGAACAAAGAAATTACCCAAAAACATCCGCCCGACTGAACATGATCGTATACAAAAAAATACTACTATCATTTGATTCTTCCAATATAGATATGTGATAATCTCCCATCATGAAGTCTATAAAAAATTGCGACGTGTGGACAACAAACTGCACCTTTTTTGAGATGCGTAGCATCGCTTTATTTTAACGACGGATTTCAATCCGTTGAAATTTACCTATAACATACACCTGAGTGCCGTAGGTACGATCTATTTTTGTGTAATTTGTTATGCACACAATTTCGACAATTTGATTACACGCAAGGGTAAAATCCTACTTTGTTTTTGTTCGATCATGTGATGAATGTATTGTAAATAAAATTTATTAGTGCTCATCAAGGAGCGTTTTTCCTTATGACTACCTCTTGTTAATAAAATACATCCTATATGAAACACCTAAGCATCATCCTAATCATCACTTTTAGCAACTTTTACCTTTCTGCACAAACGATCACCTTAACTTCGTTAAAAAGACCGTGCAATAAAGACGGCGAAATACAAATCAACTTCAACAACTTCGCGCTGCCAGTATTTGCTTCCTATTTTTATAATGGGAAAAATGTCCTGGACACCGTTACAGTTAGTCCAGTGATTATCACTGACTTCGAAGGCGGCACTTTTTATGCAAATGTGGCTGAAAATGGTACTTCAATCAATGCTTTCGAAACATTCCCCTACCCTTTCAACCCTATTTTTAGTATTGTACAGGGCATTTGCCCGCAGAAAGGAAATGTCACAACTACAATCACAGGTGGGACTCCACCGTATAACTACACATGGTTTGACGCGGACGATAACCAAGTCGTCGGACAATCAAATCCCATATCATTAGATGAAGGACCATATTATGTGGATATAGTTGATGCTGCAGGATGCGTCTATAATACCAATAATGATCGAAAAGACTCTACATTTATATACATGAACCCTGATCCTGGATTTACCTATAATATTGAAACCACCATCGCTAATTGTACTGATGGGTCAGCGAAAGTCGTCAACATCGTCGGTGGGCTAGCGCCATTTTCATATGAGTGGAGTGACGGAACCAATGCAAATGAAATAGTAGGACGTTCTTCAGGCAGTTATACTGTACATGTGATCGATGCGAATGGATGTAAAAGTTGGACACAGGAAGTATTTATTCAACAAACAAAACAAATCAAAGTTGATTTCGTAAATACCCCAGAAACGTGCAGCAACGCTGATGGCAAATTGCAAGCATTTCCGAGTGGTGGCAAGACTCCTTATCAATATCAATGGTCGGGTTTTCCAAGTAATACCACAAATACGCTGACTTCTATACCATCAAATTATTACAATGTAAGTGTAACAGATGCTGATGGCTGTGTAGGTTTTGGCAATATTTATTTTCAAAGTATATCACCCGTGTACGCACAAATTTCTGCATATACACCAGCTAATTGCAATGCTAATGACGGATCAGCCACGATTAAACCCTTAGGCGGTACAGCACCTTATGCCATTAAATGGCAACACAATGGAGCGACATCCTTTACCATCAATGATTTTAGCGAAGGCAATTACAATTTCTTAATAACGGATGCTAATAATTGCAAACGGACTGGTACGGTAAATATAAGTAGCACCCCAATGATTTATGCATACATTTCGGTATCAAACCCTACCTGCGACAAAGCTAACGGCACAGTGTCAACATCTATTTCGGGAGGAACATCACCGTACAGTTACAAGTGGAGCAATGGAGCAACAACCCAAAATGTTGACTTCCTGACCAAGGGATATTACGCTGTAACAATTACGGACGCTACCGGCTGTTCTGTTGTCAAAGGAATAAATTTGTATGCATACTCACCTCTTGCGCTCAACTTTAGTACTACCAATGCTACGTGTATCTTTAATAAAGATGGCGCCATTTCAGCTAATATTGTAAATGGGACGGCTCCTTATACTTATACATGGAGCAATAATCAAAATACATCTACTATCACAAATCTTGCCACTGGCAAATATTATTTGACAGTTAAAGACGCCGATGGATGTATAGGGAATGATCTGGTCTTTGTGGATTATAATGTTACCAATAACAGTTGCTATTGTACCGTTACTGGCAAGGTTTATCATGATCTTGATAATGATTGCCTGTTGGATAATAATGAATCGGGTATCCAAAACATACAACTAGGCATCAGCCCGTTCGGCTATTCTTACACAGATGTTAATGGCATCTATCAATTCAAAGTACCGCAAGGCAATTTTAGACTTGAAGAAAGCATTAGGAATCAGTATCCTATTTCGAGTTGCAATAGCTCATTCTTTAATTTTGTATCGACTCCTGCAGCGGGCTGCCAAATCAATCATAATATTTCACATGCGATCAATCCACTCCATGATATTAGCATCAAATTATGGAACAAAGATCGCCCTGTCGCAGGATACGAATACAATCAGCAATTGACCATTACAAATATGGGTACGATCGCCGAGCCAGGCATAATAGGTATCCATCAGTCAGATGTAAAATTACCTACTCTCAATGTACTTTCTGGATCACTAACCGCCGATGGCGTGAATCGCTATACTACACCTAATCTGATATCGCTAGCACCAGGCCAAAGCCAAGTTATGGATTTAAACTATCCGGTTTCTGCAACGATCCCACTCGGGACAGAACTGATTTTTTATGATAGTTGTGCATACAAACTACCTATTGAAAACTGGCTAAACGACTATTCACCAGCTGACAATGTATTGATAAAAAGAGACATCGTTGTAGGTTCTTATGATCCTAATTTTATAGAAGTATTACCACAGGGCAATGGTGCTCAAGGATTTATAGAACCAAGTACAAAGGATATGTCCTATATGGTCCATTTCCAGAATGAAGGTACCTGGTATGCTAAAAATGTGGAAGTCATTGTTGATATAGATTCAAATATTGACATCAAATCAATAATCCCATCTTATAATTCACACCTCCCCTCTTCGATTACAATTAATACTGAAAACCAACTTGTCTATGTATTTAAAAATATAGATCTATATGCGAAAGCATGGAATGAAGCCT
Organism: Saprospiraceae bacterium; assembly: GCA_031373565.1. Classification (GTDB taxonomy): domain Bacteria; phylum Bacteroidota; class Bacteroidia; order Chitinophagales; family Saprospiraceae; genus OLB9. The sequence continues at coordinate 1,977 of JANMMV010000813.1, read as the reverse complement.
TAAGTCAGGGAATGTTCTCTTTCCAATGCAAACTAAAAAATGGACTATCTGAAGGTACAAAAATCTCAAATCAAGCCAATATCTTCTTTGATTTCAATCCACCTGTCGTTACAAACACTACCATCAACACTATTGATCAGTCTAGTAGTGTTGAAGATAAGCCAATCGTAGCCACATTAACAATTGCTCCAAATCCAGCTAGCGATCACATCCATATCTTTTTACCTAATAGTGAATTACAACCTAGTCCGGTCTTTAGTATTTTTGATGCAGCTGGCAAATTGATCACTACCCAAACGGATCTCGATATTGATATTTCAACCTTCGAAAAGGGATTATACATCGTGAAGTGCAAAAATGAAAATCAATCTTATGTCGGAAAATTTATAAAGACATAGATAAACAAACATAAAAAGGCATCGTCAACAAAGATCGCGACGATGCCTTTTTGTATAAATTATGCTTTTATAATTTCTATGGATTTGGGCACGCAACCGGAGATGAAAAGATATTTCCTTCGCCATCGACACTGATACGGTAGCATCCACCATTTGAAGACTTCAAGATAACGCCGCGCGCTGGATTAGACACAAATAAATCCGACTCTTTGACTTCAATATTACTGCCATTCGGTCCAGAACCTGCCTGACAAGCGTCTCCGATTCCATCTTGATTTGTATCCAATTGGTCAGGATTGGCAAGTAGTTGACAGTTATCACATACATCACCAATGCCGTCATTGTCAGAATCCATTTGATTTGGGTTGTACTTAAGATTGCAGTTATCGTTGGTCATCCTAGCATCATAATCTGGGTCAGTGCACTCAGATGCTAATAGATCGACAATGTCAGAACAAAGTGGTCCATTATTTTCAAGAAAAATCAAGCCTTGGATCCGTCCTATTCTTTGCAATTCAGCAATAAAGCAGCAAGTATTAACTAAAGAGTTATCGTTAAGCCTTATTTCATTTAAATATTCCAGATTGTACAGTCCCGAAATATCTTCTAATACTGGATTTAGATCTAAAGTCAACCCTTGAATAATAGCAACTAGATTTTGGAATCCAGTGATCGATGTTAGGTTTTGATTCTGGGAAATCTGTAGCATTTGAGCCCTCGCCAATTGATCAAAGCCACCTAAAGCAGTCAAATTATTACAGTCACTAATGGCAAGCGTACTTACTTTTTTGAGACTTGGCAAATCGACGTTAGTCAGATTTTGGCATCCGTAGATCTGAATATTCTTTGCATCGACTATTTGCTGTAGCCCATCCAAATTTATCAATCCATTACATTGGGCTAAAGTTATTTCAGCTAACGTATCAATATTACTAAAAGCATTGAGATTGGCAATTTGGTTTGGACCATTGATATAGAGATACTCCATTGTTTCTACATTATTAAAACCGATAAGATTGGTTAGGTTCACATCGTAAATGTATAAGCTTTTTAATGATGTCAATCCACTAAATCCTGTTATGCTTGTTAGTGCCGTATTTGAAGCAAAGGTGATGGTTCCAGCGTATGATTGCAATTGTGACAATGTGTTAACAGTAGTTAACGAAGGATTATTATAAAAACCTATGCCGAATGAATTTGGTCCTGCAGGAATGTTATAACCAACGCTTACAACATTATCCAAGTTTATAGTCGACAACAAAGGGTTGCCTGTAAATCCAATACTTGTACCAATGTGTGTAAGTAAAACGAAATCACTGAAGGTCACCAAATTTAAATTGTAGCCAATATATAATGAACCATCAATTTTGGCCAATAGTCCAAGACCGCTTGTGTTAACAATATTTGTATTATATATACTAAGATTTCCTTGTATATATTTTATCCCACTCAGTCCCGTGAGGTTTGTTATGTCTTGTCCTGTGATATTTATGTTAGTAAAGATAGAGTCGCACCCATAATTAGCAGCAAATTGATTCACGCTCAATTGAGTTGTTAAAAAAATTTCTGTTGAACAGGC
>JANMMV010000766.1:0-2251 GCA_031373565.1 Saprospiraceae bacterium | reverse complement strand
TACAACCAATTTTATCAACATAAAAAAAATCAGTTATGCATTAAAAAAAAATAAATTAATACTTGGTTAAACCATAGAAAACGACCATCAGCAGATTGTCGAAGTTTGCAACTTCGATACGATTAATCATGAATTTATAATTCATTATCTAAGCAGTAAAAAAGTAAGCATTATATTTGCTATAAGTAAGCATCATTTTATTTTCAATATGCATGGACACAAAATAGTCAACCAAAATGCAATGCACTTTGTGACATTTACTGTCGTCGGGTGGATTGACGTATTTACAAGAGATGATTATCGAAAAATTATCATCGATAGTCTCATCTTTTGCCAAAAAGAAAGGGGATTAACTATAAATGCTTATGTAATCATGAGCAATCATATACATCTTATTTGTTATGTTAAAGACCCTTTTTTGTTATCAGATGTTATCCGAGATTTTAAAAAATTTACATCAAAAGCAGTTATTGATTGCATCCAGAAAAATGATAAAGAGAGCAGGAAAGAATGGATGATCCGACTTTTTGAATACTATGCAAAGTATAACAAAAACAATAAAACACATCAATTTTGGCAGCAAGAGAGCAAGCCAATAGAATTGGAAAGTCCAAAATGGATCAATCAGAAACTTGCTTATATTCATTTGAATCCAGTTGTAAATGGCATAGTTCAGGAGCCAGAAGCTTACGCTTATAGCAGTGCTGGGGATTATTTGGGAAAAACTGGATATTTAGAAATTGAGAAGATTGAACTGGACAATATTGTTGGGTATTTATATTAATTGTTTTCCAATGAATTACAAATTCATAAAATAAAGGATCGCAGTTGCAAACTGCGACCATCAGCAGATTGTCGAAGTTTGCAACTTCGATACGATTATTTGGGAATTTGTAATTCATTATCTAAGCAGTAAAAAAGTAAGCATTATCCCAAATTTTAGGTTATTGCGAAAAAGAAATCTGTCGCTGGATATGCTTGGAAATTTCACTTTTTCTTGACTTTCGCCTGGAGCCGGCTTGGCTTTTACTTTCTTGCATCGATCAAGAAAGTAAACAAAGAAATCTAGGCTCAAAAAAGGTGATTGCGAGCTTTTAGATTTATTCCTTTTTCTTGACTATGTACTGGCTCGCATCACAATTTCAAATCTTTCACATAGAACGCCATGGCATTGCTCATCGTATTATCCGTCAAGCTCTATGGTCTAGCAATAATGCTCGTAATAGCAACGATTTGAAATTGCTACTACTTGTTTTTGAGCCACGGTGCATGACATTTTCTGTTTCATATTGAGCTTGTTTATATAAGTAACAATCAAAAAATATTCAAGTTAAATGGAATTATTACAAAAGGCAGGTAACATCAATCTCTGTGCAAAAAATGAAGATAATCTATAACGTCCTTTGGAGAATTTTACCGTTTCATTTTTGGGGACTGTGTACTAGCAGTGTCATCTGATGGCTCGAAGACATCTGATGACTATCTTGCATTTTTATCTTTCTAATTTCTAATTTCTAATTTCTTACTTTCTAAACCTCCCAACCCTAAACGCTTCTATATCAATCGCCGATTTCCTGTTCGCGACTACATCACTGACGATTTGACCTGTAGCAGCAGCGAGTGAAATGCCAACCATAGCGTGACCACCAGCGATCGTTACATTTACATGTTTTGGACTCGATCCTATATACGGTAATCCATCAGGTGTACATGGTCTCAGCCCTGCCCACACTTTATCTTCACTCGGAACGGGTAGATTGATATCACTATAATATTGATTGGCAGCAGCGACAATAGGCCGTACGCGATTCATATTTATCGTATGGTTGTATCCCGATAACTCCATCGTACCACCGACCCTGAGATCTTTGCCCAGTGGTGTCATAGCGACTCGATCATCGACCAAGATGGCTGGATATTTGATGTTTTTTTCTACATCGTTATAGGTAATACTAAATCCCTTTCCTGGCTGAAGTAATAAGTTGATACCTAATTTTTTTGCAGTCAACGGCAGCCATGATCCACTCGCTAATACCACGTGATCCGCAGCGATATCGCCCTTATTCGTTTTGATGGTCATGACTTTATCACCCACTACGTCAAAATCTTCGACATTCGTATCATAAAGCACCTTACATCCTTTGTCCCGCAAATAGGCTTGTAGATGTTGCATCATCTTGATAGGGTGAAGGTGGCAGTCAATAGGATAATACGCTCCGCCCAAGCCATTGAATGTCACATTTGGCTCCAT
>JANMMV010000720.1:0-11098 GCA_031373565.1 Saprospiraceae bacterium | reverse complement strand
ATTGATTGTTACTTTGACCGTTTTACCGCTATTAAGTGTGACTACATTTTGACCGTTTGATAGATCTGTAGACTTAGCATTCGCTCCTGCTACATGGTTAAGTAGGATTGTCGTTAGTGCACCTTGTGGATCAGCCAAAAGTGCCTCTACCGTACCTGCTGGTAGTGCTGCAAATGCACCATCTGTTGGTGCAAACACCGTGAAAGGACCAGCGCCATTCAATGTGTTTACAAGACCTGCTGCGCCAACTGCTGCTTCAAGCGTATTGTGCGCAGGAGATGCAATGATGATATCCGTAACCGTGTTGGCTGGCAATAGAACGGCATCGATGACATGCACTACTCCATTGTCCACAACGATGTCAGCAACGGTAACTTTTGCGTCGTCGATAAATACGCCGTCTGCATTGATCGTTACTTTGACCGTTTTGCCGCTATTGAGTGTGACTACATTTTGACCGTTTGATAGATCTGTAGACTTAGCATTCGCTCCAGCTACGTGGTTAAGTAAAATTGTAGTTAAAGCACCTTGTGGATCAGCTAAAAGTGCGTCTACTGTTCCCGCAGGCAATGCTGCAAATGCGCCATCTGTCGGTGCAAATACGGTAAATGGACCTGCGCCATTCAAAGTATTTACTAGACCGGCTGCGCCTACTGCGGCTTCAAGCGTGTTGTGTGAAGGAGATGCAATAATGATATCAGTAACCGTATTGGCTGGCAATAGAACGGCATCGATCACATGTACGACCCCATTGTCAGCGATGATGTCAGCAACGGTAACTTTTGCGTCGTCGATAAATACGCCGTCTGCATTGATCGTTACTTTAACTGTTTTGCCACTATTGAGTGTGACTACATTTTGACCGTTTGATAGATCTGTAGACTTAGCATTTGCTCCTGCTACATGGTTCAACAAGATCGTCTTTAAAGCACCTTGTGGATCAGCCAAAAGTGCTTCTACTGTTCCCGCCGGTAGTGTTGCAAATGCGCCATCTGTCGGTGCAAATACCGTGAAAGGACCATCTCCTTTCAGTGTGTTAACCAGATCAGAAGCTGTTAACGCAGCTTCTAGTGTGTTGTGGGTAGGTGAATTCGCAATGACGGTTGCTACCGATTGTGATCGCAAAATACCCATTGTGAAGAAAATACTTGCAAAAAGTAAAAATTTGATTTTCATGGTACGATTTTAATTTTAAGTTAAATAGTACTTCCAATAGTGAGACATCGCTTAAAAAGGTTGCTTCAAAAAATCCTTTTTGTTGAAAATATAGTTAATAAAACCTAAACAAAACATTTTTTGTTAGAAAAGCAACCAATTGCTGCATATAAGCACTTATAGAGTCACATGACAGATTCTCAAAAAATAAAGCTTTGTATTGAAGGCAATAGAATAGCTCAAAAAGAATTGTACGAGGCATACAAAGTAAATCTGTATGTCTTATGTCAAAGGTATTTCTCAAATCTCGAAGATGCTAAAGATGTGCTTCAAGAAGGTTTTGTAAAGGTTTTTAGAGATTTACATCAATATGATGAAACCAAAGGTCATGTGTCAAGCTGGATAAAAAAGGTATTTATTAATACGTGCTTAGAAAAAATAAGAAAAAAGAAAATTGAATTTGAGCCTATTGAAGACTATTCGCTCTCTTCTCCCTACGAAGCAGATATAATATCTGAACTCAATTTGAAAGACCTTACTAAAATGATACAAAGATTACCAACTGGATACAGAACTGTATTTAATTTATACGTGTTGGAAGGATACACTCACCAAGAGATTGCGGAACAATTAAGGATCAGCGAAAGTACTTCCAAAACCCAATTAATGAAAGCAAAAAATATGTTGAGAAGCAAACTTGAAGAAGTTTTAAAATAAGACTATGGAAGACAATAATAATAATTTAGAAAAATTTTTTAGGGATAAGTTCAATCAACCAATTGAACCCCAAGAGTGGAACATACCTGACAACGATAATTGGGATAAAATCGCTGCGCAACTATCACCTGACCAGAGAAAACGTAAATTTGGCATTTTACCTTTCTGCTTAGTGGGATTAGGTTTAGTGCTAGTCTCTGTGCTTGGATATGACCATTTCCAAAAAATAGACCAAATCGAAACATTGGCCGATGCACTCAAAACTTGCGGCACCCAGCAAAACAGTCAAAGTGCTAGCGATGGTTTAGTCGGATCTAACAATGTCACTGGTAGAGACAATGCAAAAGCCACAAGTGTAATAGCTGGGAATGAGGTAAGCGAAAACACATCATCAGCAGTTGTTCAAAAAGATATTAAAAGCTCATCGTTGGGTCTTACTGGTCCGGCTCTAAAAAATTCAGTTTCAACGGGACAAACAAGAAAAAAAACGGGTAACGAATTGGCTGATAAATTAAACGAATCTGATACAGAAATAAACAAAGGGAGTTCTTTACAAATTGAAAACCTACGTGCAGTCATAGTTCCACCGATAAATAATATTGGTGACGCATCGACACTCATACCTAGTGGTCTTACATCAACAAACCACACTGGCATCACAACCGTACAATTAATTGACAACAGATATATTACTGAGATCCATACTAACAACAAAACTTTCAAACTAGATTTGATTCCTCCCTATTTGAATATCAAACCTAAAGTATCAAATCAGTTGTGGATAGGACCGATAGTTGGCTATAGAGTATGGCAGGACGTCGAGAAGGGCAATTTCAATAATCCACTTGAAGGACTACTTATAATGGATGATTCTAAGCCATCAATGACTTTCGGTTTTGGCGTCAGCAAAAATATCAACGATCATTTATTCATAAATTCAGGCTTGACCTATCTGCATAGAAATCAATACTCTAAATACGAAATCAATCTGCCTTATTCTACGACCAACGAAACGGCCGCTGGCAGTGAATTTGAAAATAATTTTCAGCACAGCTTACCTACAGGCTTAGGAAATATCAATACAAGTCTGACGCTTTCTAGAAGTAGTAGTAGCATTGTGCAAGATAACGAAAATGTAAATCTTGACTTTTCGTTACAAAATACTTCCAAAATCATAGAAATACCACTGACAGTCTCGTACTTTGTCAAAAATAATAAAGAAGGTTTCTATTTGAATGGTGGACTGGCGAATAGTTGGATAATTCAAAACAAGATTGAAGAAATTGAAGTGGTTAGCCACCATGCGCTCGTAAAAAATAAATCAATCAACGTTGACTATAACATTTCGCAAGTGAAGAAATACAATCTCAACATAGTAGCGGGAGTTGGGTATCAAAAAGAGATCTTTAACGGGTATACAGCAAGCCTGTCCACTAACTATGGATTTGCGCTTCTAAATACATATGAAAGCCCCACATATCAACATAAAATAAATTATATAGGAGCAGAACTGAGGATAGTGAAGATTATTGAATAGTAGAAAGGCGCTAATTAAATTCACTAGAATCTAACATTGCTATTTGGTCAGCCACTATTAATGTTTGGTTAAACCATTGAAAATGCAGTAACTTTATGATCAAATATATCATCTTTGCTATATATAAAATATACCTAGATGAAGTATTTCTTACGTTGTGTTGCTGTCTTTTTCTTTTCCTTTAGCATCTCAGCACAAAGCGTAGCGCAAACAACGCAGGCCGCTAAGGTACGCAAACTCAATGAATACGTTTCTTTTTCTAATGAAAGTATCCATGGACTGCTGATCGTACTACGTATGCTCGAAGGATTCAACCGTAATATTAACAAGTATGTTGACCTTCCCAACCAACAGATCAATTTCTATGGCAATAAAGACTTGCCGCAAGATATCTTTCAGGATGAAAATCATGAATTCTATACAACATCGCCTAATGAATGGTTTGCTAAAATCAATACGCAGTCAACCGCATTATCAAGTTCAGATCTCGCCAAACTCAATGCTATTGCCAAAGATTTGAAAGGGGTTAATTTGCAGATCAACCGAATCCGATTTGATATCGAGACGCTAATAAATAGTATCAACCTTACTAAACGTGAAAACCAAAGTCTCGTCTACGACAAGCTGGAAGAAGGAGTTGCGCTCATTCGCAATTTCTATAAGTATCAGCAAGCACTAGAAGCACTTGTGGTTTCACTGGCCCCCAAAGATAATTATACTAAAGCTGGACCTAAAACAGCTTCTTTGTTGAAAGCCCTTGACAATGTATATGCAGATGCCCACGCCATACTCAAAAAAATGTACAATAAAGATGGAGAGGACCTTGCCGTTTTACTCAAAAGTCACCAGGCATCTGTAGAAGTACTCAAACAACAAAATATCAAGCTTGTAGAAGTATCAAAAGTGGCAAATAGCGTAAGAGCGGTTACTTATATCACTAATATTCTGAACAAATCTATGGATGCCATAAAGGATGAAAATGCATTTGTACAATCAGAATCTGTTCCCGCTGAGTATAAAATGTATGACAAGTATTACTATTATTATAATCTAGCTACCCTTAACAAATTTAATAAAGCGGGTCCAGGTATTGTTTTTGATATCAATCAGATCAGAGAATTAGTAAGCGATACTTTACTTATGAAATTTGAAATACCGCATTATTTCAAGGTTATTTATCCTGAAAAATTGGAAAAAACCGATATGCTCAAAGCCTCAGATCCTAAAATAACTGCAGCGCCGATAGAAGTTAAGGGGCGCTCCGTAGTAGCTGTAAATCGCGTGATAAAAGTGGATAGTGCGATCGTTAATTTTAAGCTTTTTGACCATAAGATTATTGATAAGGATGTGGTTTCTCTGCAGTTTAATGGGGATTGGATTATCGAAAAATTTGAAATCTCAGCAAAGCCAAAAGAATTTGTCCTTCAACTTAATAAAACAGGCAAGAACTATCTGTTGCTTCATGCAGATGAGATGGGTCGACAACCGCCAGCAACCATCGCACTTAGCTATGTTTACAAGGGAAAAAAGGAGACCATCATCCTCAACTCCGATATTCAGAAAAGCGAGATGATAGAAATCATCATTGAATGACCTAAAAAGCAACCGATTAAAAAGCATCAGCTATGGAAGAGCCACAATTGGAAAATTCACAATCTGAAAACCCGAAATTTGAAACATCTGCCATAAGAGGACAGCTTGATAGATCGCAGTACAAGGAGCATTCTGTACCTCTTTATATGACGAGTAGCTTTGTTTTTGAAACGGCTGATGATATGCGCGCTGCTTTCAGCGAAGAAGTGGATGTCTACATGTATTCTCGCTATGGCAATCCCAATGTCAACGAACTCATCGATAAAGTGTCCACCATGGAAGGTGCAGAAACTGGTGTGGCCTATGCATCAGGTATGGCAGCGATCTTCACGACATTCATGGCGCTACTTAAGTCCGGCGATCATGTGGTTTCTTGTTCATCGGTTTTTGGAGCGACACATGCTTTATTTACTAAGTATTTTCCTAAGTTTGGTATCGACCACAGTTACTTTCATACTGGTGGAGTCGATCAACTAGAATCATTGATACGCCCTAATACCAAATTTATATACCTTGAGACTCCTACTAATCCAGCAATCGAACTGATCGATATGGAGTTTGTATCTGCAGTCGCCAAGCGCCACAATATCTTGCTCATTGTCGATAATTGTTTTGCGACACCATACCTACAACAGCCCATCAAATATGGCGCTGATTTGGTGATTCATTCTGCGACAAAGTATATGGATGGTCAGGGAAGAGTTCTCGGAGGCATCGTCGTTGGGCCTAAGCAGTTGATCAATGAAATTTACCTTTTTGGACGTTTGACGGGGCCATCTTTAAGTCCGTTTAACGCTTGGGTACTCAGCAAAAGCCTAGAGACACTTGCCATCAGAATGGATCGACATTGTGCAAATGCACTCCATATATCTACTCATCTCGAAGGACATAAAGCATTGGCAAATGTTTCTTATCCATTCTTACCTAGCCACAAAAACTACGACATCGCAAAAAAACAAATGGTAGCAGGCGGCGGTATAATCACGATCACCATGAAGGGCGGTTATGAAGCTGCAAAGAACTTTATGGATAGTCTTAAGATGATAAAAATATCTCCGAACCTCGGTGACTCCAGAACGATCGCGACACATCCAGCATCAAGTACACATATTAAGTTGAGTGACGCTGACAAACTACAAGTTGGCATAACACCCGGCTTGATCAGAATATCGATAGGATTAGAGCATCAAGATGATATACTGAAAGATATTTTGCAAGCATTGGCATAGTTATTAATTCTCCATAAATATCTAGACTTTTTCTATATTTGAGAGAAATTTACCAATGATACACACAGGCAATATAGTAGATATTCATCAATGTCAAATATATTTCGGGCAACTCATTGTGGTAGATCAGCGAATAGAATCCATTCTATATTTAGGTGATGAGCAAAAAACCGAGCCCTATTTTTTACCTGGTCTTGTGGATGCCCACGTGCATATTGAGAGTTCGATGTTAACACCATCCCAATTTGCTAGGTTGGCAGTTGTCCATGGCACAGTAGGCACAGTGTCGGATCCACACGAAATCGCCAATGTACTTGGTCTCGAAGGAGTCAAATATATGATCGAAGATGGCAAAAGAGTGCCATTTACTTTTTGTTTTGGGGCACCTTCTTGTGTGCCAGCCACCACATTTGAGACCGCTGGCGCTGAAATTTCCATTGATGATATTGACTATCTTTTAGGTCTTGATGAAATCGGATATCTTGCGGAGATGATGAATTACCCTGGTGTTCTTTATGATGATCCCATTGTCTTGAAAAAAATAGCATTGGCGAAAGCGCATCAAAAACCTATAGATGGTCATGCACCAGGTTTGCGCGGAGATCAGGTACGTAAATATATTGGTACCGGAATTTCTACCGACCACGAATGCTCTACTTACGATGAGGCATTAGAAAAACTAAGCCTAGGAATGAAAATTCTCATCAGAGAGGGAAGCGCTGCCAAAAATTTCGATGCGCTCATTCCATTAGCCCTTGAGCATTATGAAAATATGATGTTTTGCTCGGATGACAAACACCCTGATAATCTCGTGGAAGGTCATATTAATCTACTTTTCAAAAGAGCCGTTGCCTTTGGAATTCCATTTTTTTCTGCACTCAAGATGGCAACCATTAACCCAATACATCACTACAAAATGGACATCGGTCTCTTGAACGTAGACGATTTTGCAGATTATGTTATGGTTGATAATCTATCAGATTTCAATATCTTGGCGACGTACATTAAGGGTAAAAAAGTAGCTGAAAATGGACGATCTCTTATCCCAAATTTATCTAGTCCGATCGTCAATAATTTTGCATGTGAACCCATAATCGCCGCTCAAATCCAAGTACCCACACAACCAGACAAGCCACAAATGAGGGTCATCGAAGTTATTGATGGGCAATTAGTTACGATTCAAAAGATAGTAACATCTACCATTCAAAATGGTCTAGTTGTCACTAATATCGCCGAGGACATTCTCAAAATTGTCGTCGTCAATCGATACAAAAATAGTCCACCAGCAGTAGCATTTATCCACCATTTTGGCCTTAAAGTTGGCGCCATCGCGTCATCGGTCAGTCATGATTCACACAATATTGTAGCAATCGGTGTGGACGATGCTTCGATATGCGAAGCTATCAATATGATTATAAAAGAACGTGGTGGTATCGCAGCCATCGGGCAAGGGTCATCGCATATTTTGCCATTGCCAATCGCGGGCTTGATCAGTGATCTCGATGGATATCAAGTCGCAGAAGCATATACAGCTATCGATCAATTTTCAAAACAAGTCTTGGGAAGTACATTGACTTCGCCGTTTATGAGCTTATCTTTTATGGCGTTATTGGTGATTCCTGCGCTCAAACTAAGTGATTTAGGACTTTTTGATGGAGATAAATTTGAGTTTGTGGATGTGTTTTGTTGAGGGGAGGGGAATTGAATGAAAGTAACTCCAAAACGAAATAATACCACTTCACCTTCTCTTTGCCAGACATAGTATTTTATACTTTTATAAAGTGGAAAGGTAGAAAAAATTTGCTTCATGTAGAAATACAAAGCCCTTGATAATATACATAGAATAGCTTAATTTTGTAGGTAATTGAATAAGCAGAGAATGAAGAAATCTATAATATGGATCATATGGCTGTCATGCTTATGCAATACGGGCATTTTCTCGCAGTATGTCCACCTTGTTGAAGATGACAAATATTGGATTTATAATCAATATTACCATAATGATGGCCCACAATTAGCAGCCGCGTTCTTAATACGATTTCATGGCGATACAATAATTGAGAATCGCACTTACAAAAAAGTTTGGAAGCAAAATCTCTCGGGTACTCATCCATGTCCTATGGGTCAAGCACCCTGTTTCGTAGTTGATGTCCCTTATAAGACAACAGATAAAATTTTAATTGGGTTTATTAAAGAAGACACCACTGCAAAGAACGTCTACCATAAGTCAATCAATGATTTTTTCTGTAGTGAAAATGAATATCTGTTGTTCAATTTTTCATTAAAAGTTGATGACAAGCTTGATAGTTGTTCTATAGAAGCATTAGGAGGCAGGAGTACTTTTGGCAATGTCGATAGCATCACCGTCCAGCAGATATACAACAAACCACGAAAAGTCTTTCACACCTATGGTTTTGCTACATATATCGGACTTCCATATGAAGGCAGAGTAGATATAATAGAGGGAATAGGATATCGAAATTACGGGCCGTTTCATAGCATCAATAATTTGAATGTATTAGCTGACTTTTGTCAAGGGACTTTAAGCGAATGTCAAATCACATCAAGTGCTCAAGATATTTTTGATAAAAGTACATTTACCCTTTATCCAAATCCCACAAGCGATTTCGTAGTAATAAATACCAGCCAACAAATTAAATCAATTCTCCTAAGATCCACGTCCGGGCAAGCTTACCGGGTTCCTACTTTTGAAAATAAAGTAGACTTGAGCGATCTTCCTGCTTCTATATATTTCATCGATTTGGAGTTAGAAAATGGAACTTACCAGAGAGCGAAAGTCGTTAAATATTGATGTACCGATCTACAATAAAAATGGGCCTAGCAACGTACATTACTAGACCCAAACGTTATCTATTCATTTGGCGAAAGCCTTATCGTTATCTAAGATCGAATCTATCTAAGTTCATAACTTTGGTCCATGCCGCTACAAAATCTCGTACAAATCTGTCTTTGGCATCTTGGCTCGCATAAACTTCGGCGATCGCTCTAAGCTCTGAGTTTGAACCAAAAATCAAGTCTACACGAGTACCTGTCCATTTGAGATCGCCAGTCGTCCGATCGCGACCTTCAAATGTTTCTTTAGATGCGGACGTAGGTGTCCAAGCTGTTGTCATATCGAGAAGATTGACGAAGAAATCATTACTTAGTGTCTCAGATTTTTTAGTAAATACCCCGTGTTGGGACTGGAAGTAATTGATGTTGAGTACTCTCAATCCACCTAGTAGCACTGCCATCTCGGGAACTGTAAGTGTCATTAATTGGGCTCTGTCTACGAGTAAATCTTCAGCTGAAACCGTGTACGATGATTTGAGATAATTGCGGAATCCATCTGCAATAGGCTCTAGTACATTGAACGAATCTACGTCTGTATGCTCCTGAGTTGTATCATTTCTGCCTGCTGCAAAAGGAACAGTAATATCATTACCAGCATTTTTAGCAGCTTGTTCGATTGCCGCACCACCACCCAAAACGATGAGATCTGCTAGTGACACTTTTTTACCATTACCACCATCGTTAAATTCGCTTTGGATAACTTCTAGTTTCTTCAAAATTTCATTAAGCTGACTAGGATTATTGACTTGCCAGTTTCTCTGTGGAAATAATCTCAAACGTGCTCCGTTAGCTCCACCACGCTTGTCAGAATCTCGGTAGGTTGATGCTGAAGCCCAGGCCGTACTTACTAATTGAGAGATAGAAAGCCCACTTGTCAGTATTTTTGTTTTGAGAGATGCTGTGTCATTTGAATCGATCAAAGTGTAATCTACAGCAGGAATTGGATCTTGCCAGATGAGTTCCTCTTTGGGTGTATCACTTCCAAGATATCTGACGATAGGACCCATGTCTCTGTGCGTCAATTTGTACCATGCTCGTGCGAAAGCATCTGCAAATTTGTCTGGATTGGCGTGGAAATGTCTCGAGATCGGCTCGTAAATTGGATCCATTCTCAAAGCTATATCCGTCGTAAGCATGATCGGTGTGTGCCGGACTGTAGGATCGTGTGCATCAAGTACCGCACCTTCGCCACCACCATCTTTAGGTTTCCATTGGTGAGCACCAGCAGGGCTTTTTGTCAATTCCCACTCAAAACCGAAAAGCACTTCAAAATAGTTGTTGCTCCATTGCGTAGGCGTTGGTGTCCAAGCACCCTCTAATCCACTTGTTATTGTATGCTCAGAATGTCCTTTACCGAACGTATTTTTCCACCCCAAGCCTTGTTCTTCGATACTAGCACCAGCGGGTTCTTTACCTACATACTGTCCTGGATCTGCTGCACCGTGCGCTTTTCCGAATGTATGTCCTCCAGCTATTAATGCTACAGTTTCTTCGTCGTTCATCGCCATCCGCGCAAACGTCTCACGAATATCTCGCGCTGATGCAATCGGATCTGGATGTCCATTAGGTCCTTCTGGATTGACATAAATTAGACCCATCTGAACTGCTGCTAATGGATTCTCTAGTTCTCTATCTCCCGAATACCTTTTATCACCTAACCACTCTGCTTCACTTCCCCAGTATATGTCTTGTTCAGCCTCCCAGATGTCTTCACGACCGCCACCGAAACCAAAAGTCTTGAATCCCATTGATTCTAGGGCTACGTTTCCTACCAAAACCATGAGATCTGCCCAAGATAATTTTTGGCCATATTTTTGTTTGATCGGCCACAGGAGCAACCTCGCTTTATCTAGATTACCATTATCTGGCCAGCTATTTAATGGTGCAAAACGTTGGCTGCCTGATCCAGCGCCTCCTCGTCCATCACCCGTACGATACGTACCGGCTGCGTGCCATGCCAAACGTATAAAAAAGGGTCCATAATGCCCATAATCTGCGGGCCACCAAGATTGTG
>JANMMV010000705.1:0-7099 GCA_031373565.1 Saprospiraceae bacterium | reverse complement strand
TATCACACCAATCAATTTTTGTCTCTACCGTCGCTTCTTCCATTGATTTTTGGAGTAGTTTTGCCTTGAGTCGGTGAATGGTATTAAGTTCTTCTGACTTCCTAACATCAAAAGTAACCTTGCACGATGTATCAAAAAATTTCGATAATAATTCAATATTGCATGCTTTAAATGCATTGAGAATTTCACCCATTCTTTCATATTCAAAGTCAGCTTCATAGCGAGCCTTTATAATCTCCTCTATGATTTGCCCTTGGTCAAAAGCAAGTTTTGCTGCTTCCTTGTATGCGTGTATCAATCCTGGAACACCTAGTTTGGTACCACCGAAGTACCGTACCACGATCACTACAACATTTGTCAATCCTAGGCTATTGATCTGACCTAAGATTGGTTTACCGGCGCTCCCGGAAGGTTCGCCATCGTCATTGGCACGAAAACGAAGTCCATCTACGCCTATTTTGTAAGCATAACAAAAATGACATGCTTTGATATGGCTTGAACGCAAATTTTGGATCAACGAAGGTAACTCATCTTCATGATCAAGTCTATACGCAAAACCGATAAATTTACTGCCCTTGTCTTTGAATTCGCCAATGGATGATCGCGCTATTGTTAAGAAATGGTCGACAATCATTATCTCCAATTTATGCAAAGGCGATTAACAAGATCGCCGTAATCGCAAGGCCAAATCCCACAATTTTAAAGGTATTGAATCTCTCCCCAAAAAACATATATCCTAAGACAGCCGCGCCTATGAGTACGCCTACATTATTGACTGGAAAGACCACTGAAGCAGGAAGCCCTGCTTGGAGTGAAAGAATGATCAAATACAAGGAAAAAAAATTGGGGATGCCCAGGCAGATACCGCCTATGACATTTCTGAATCTGAGTGGTTTTTTATACAACAAATATTGGGCGACAACGATAACGACACCTATACATCCTGCAATCAAAAATAGAGACGCTAGAAACTGTATATCACCATTGGGCGCAAGACCCCATTTATCAATAAAATAAAACGCTAAATCCACTAGACACGAACCTAAAAAAGTTAGCAGACACATGGTCAAAACTGATTTATTTGACGCTTTGGCACGCTCGTCAGGAGTAGGATAACTCATCATGATGATGGCAATGATAGAACAGATGATACCTAGCCATTTGGTTAGGCTCGTTTGCTCACCGTAAACAATGATCGCAACGAGAACAGGTGCGATGAGCGACATCTTTTGAAACACAGTCGTGGTTCCAACTCCAGCAACCTTAATTGTTGATCCCATAATATTGAATACCAAAATCAAAGTCAAACCAGTCAAAGCTGCAAATCCCAGCCAAGGTTTGCTCAACAAATCATTAGGTATTGGCATCTGCCAACTAACCAACCCTGCCATGACGATACAAACAAAATAATTGGTAACGATGGCTTGAAAATTTTCAACACCGTAACGCTCAAACATCTTGAAGATAGAACCAATAAAAGCGTTTAGTATAATGCAAAGGACTAAAAAAATCATGACTTTCTATCTGATGAATAATAAGGCTCTTCTTTCTATGCGAAAATGGATTTGATCGCTGGCGTGACTAGCTTCCCCATCATAATGCACATGCTGCTCACCATCAAATCGTATTGTAAGCTCTTTGCACTTGAAGTACGTAACTATGCTTGATCTTTGAACAGATAAAGTCAGCATTCTAAAAGCTAACCCTATGTAGTGAAAAATAGATTTTTTGGCTACCAAGACGACATCAAATAATCCATCGCCTATTTTTGCCATCGGTGCTATTGCAAAACTATATCCATAGATGGAGCCATTTGCCACAGCTGCCATCATATAGTTGCCGCGATGAGTTTCTCCATTCTCATTTTCTACGGTCAAGAACAATCCTTTGTACTGCGATCCGCGCCAGATCGTATTTGTTACATAAGGTATAAATCCGCGCCTTTTGTTGGTTTTGGTCAAAGCCGCCACTTCTGCATCTAGACCCATACCTGATACATTGATAAACGGACGTTCATTAGCGAAGCCCAAGTCTACCGATTTGGTTCGTCCCTTGTTGATTCTTCTGAAAGCCTTAGCGATATCCCTCCGAACGCCGATATGGTACGAAAAACCATTTCCTGATCCCATAGGTATGATTCCTAGCGCGGTGTCCTTGTAGGCGCATGTAGTAGCCACTTCATTGAGTGTGCCATCGCCGCCAGCTGCAATTACCGCAAAATAGTTTTGATCAACAGCTTCTTTTGCCAAAGAAACCGCATGTCCCGCGTAGTCTGTATAGCTAATATCGTAATCGTATTTGTCCCTATTGAGATATTGACTGATATATTTTTCAAGCTGCTTAGCTTTGTTGGTCCCAGAAAAAGGATTGGCAATAAATCTTATTCTAGGCTTGACCATATTTTTAAAGTTGACGGCACAAGATAGAAACATTATTGCAAAATATCGCTTCGATCAAGGCTTTTGCACTTCAATGTAGCTGTGAGTGATATCAAAAATGCGTCCAGCTGACGATTATTTTTACAGTTCAGTAACAAAATGAAATGATTCGCATGAAAGTATGCCTACCTCAAGAATCGCAAAACAATTTTACATTACACCGTTCAAAACCAAAACAAACCCGCCTAATTTTATACTGAATTTTGTGCGAAAAAAACCGTTACGCAATATTTGAAAGCTATACGGTTAGATAATTAAATATTATATTCGTAATTCGCCATAAGGTTCAAAATATAGAATTTAGTATTATATTTGCCCTTGGTTTGTTAATACCTATTACTTATTACATAAACAAATTACATTATGCGACCACACTATTTTTACTTTATGGTTTGTTTTGCCACAATTATTCTAGGTTGTGCTAAAGACAACGAAATCAAAACATCAACAGATACACTTTCTAAAGAAGAAGTTTACAATCATATCACTGGAGAGTTAACTAGAACAAATAAAGCTTTTGACTGGAAGACTGCGAGCGATGATATTATTTATGCGGCAGGGGTTAACTCGGATGGGATATTTTCAATAGGATACCAACCAAATGGGTTTACCAATATTAAAGACAAGATACATCAAATAGATCTTTCAGATAAGGCTTGGGTTGAAACTAAGATTATGATCGAAAAGCTAATTCTACAATATGAGCCATCAGCTGTCAACAAAGATGGTGTAAGTATTATCATACCTATCGACCATAAATTTCCACAGATTTACGCTATCATAACCAACAAAAAACTCATTTCTAAACTACGCTCTATGCCTGAAGTTAGATTTGTAGAACCTATAGGTTACAGCTTAGAATCAGAAACCAGTACTCGTTCTACATCGGGTTGTAGCGGAACGCCTAATCCAAATATCAATGCAGCTGACTACACGGTTGTGAGTCCAGCGTCAAAAAGACCTTGGAATTTTGCCAACCACAATATCCCTACAGCATGGACCTCTGGTAAAGGAGAAGGTGTCACTATTTGTATCATAGATTCAGGAGCAGGGAACAGCCAAGATAATTTGGGTTCTGAATTTGCAAGTGGCAATAGTACGGGCAGAACAATCACAAAAGCGAGTACGCTATATTCAGGTGCTCTTTGGTGGTTGACATTGGATTCACCGCATGATCAATGTGGACATGGCACATCCATGGCTGGTTTAGCTGCTGCACCATGGAGCAATGATGGAAATGCGCTCGGTGTAGCATACAAATCTAATCTTTTGACAATCAGAGCTGTAGAGGACGTGCTGATCAATACCTCCAATGAACAAAATGGGGTAAGGGATGCACTGTATCTTGCTGGTAATAACAACGCTGTCAAAATCATAAGCATGTCTATCGGTTCTCCGATATCAAGTAGCACCGTAAGTGATGGCATATATTATGCATTCAATAGAGGTAAAATGATATTTGCGGCTGCGGGTACCTCATTTTCATTGACCACATGGTATGGTGTGATTTTTCCAGCTTGGATGCCTGAATGCAACGCCGTAACAGGTGTCAAAGATGGAACAGCTAATACTAAATGTGATGCATGCCACCAAGGCGCCGAAGTGGACTTTACCATTGTCATGGAGAGAGCTGTTGACGCAAACCGCAATTCTATCGGGCTCGCACTGACAGCCAATGATCCTAAGTACATAGGTGGATCATCTGCTGCTACTGCTACAACCGCAGGCATCGCCGCGTTGTTATGGTCCAAGACTCCGGGTGCTACTAGAACGCAGATCTTCGAAGCACTTAGGAATTCATCACAATTCTACCCAAATAAAAACGCCAATCTAGGCTGGGGTAAAATAAACGCTTCAGGATCTATCGGTAGCATATAGAAGAAATATTATTTGTAAGTCTAAAAATAGAAATGGCTCAATCTACAATGACGATTGGGCCATTTTTTTTCAGAATACTTGTAGACTCAGCTACTGGCAGTGATAAGATTTTTGATACAGGGATTTGCATTGGTTGCGATTTGTGACGTTCCTCAATAAACATAATCACAAGAATAATCATTATCTTTGCCTAGACTATATCATATAAATCATAATTTATGGCAGAAGTACTCGAACTCGCAAAAAAAGACCTTTATACTCGTGGCTACCTTGGCTTAGAAGTTGATCCTACACTTGACCTTGTAGAAGAGATCAATAAGCTTAAAAAGGAAAAAAATGCCATTATTCTTGCTCACTATTATCAAGAATCTGAGATCCAGGATGTGGCTGATTATATAGGAGATAGTCTCGGCTTATCACAAAAAGCAGAAAGCACAGAAGCAGATATAATCGTATTCGCAGGTGTTCATTTCATGGCCGAAACGGCCAAAATGCTCAATCCTACTAAGAAAGTAGTTCTTCCAGATCTTAATGCCGGTTGCTCACTAGCGGATAGTTGTCCCGCCCCCATCTTTGCGAAATTTAAAGAAAAATACCCTGACCACATCGTTGTTAGTTACATCAACTGTACGGCTGATCTCAAAACGTTGACCGATATTTGCTGCACTTCTTCTAATGCGGAAGCCATTATAGACAGCATACCTAAGGATAAGGGTATTATTTTTGCGCCAGACCGAAATCTAGGCGCTTATCTAAACAAGAAAACGGGCCGTAACATGATTCTTTGGGATGGCGCTTGCATGGTACATGAGATTTTTTCGCATGAAAAGATAACGAAGCTTATTATCCGCCATCCGAAAGCGAAGTTTATTGCTCACCCTGAGTGCGAGGCTCATATTCTTGACAAAGCAGACTTCATAGGATCTACATCACAAATGCTCAAGTATACACAGATATCTGACGCACTGGAGTTTATCGTAGCTACAGAAGCAGGTATTCTCCATCAAATGGAACTCTTATCACCGCACAAGACATTTATTCCAGCGCCACCGAATAACAATTGTGCTTGCAACGAATGCCCACACATGAGACTCAATACCATGGAGAAATTATACCTAAGTATGAAGTATGAGCTTCCTGAGATCCATCTAGAACAATGGGTGATCGACAAAGGCCGCAAGTGTATCGATGCGATGCTAGAAGTCAGTGCTAAAGCTGGATTTAAGGCGTAGAAGGGAAGCCAGAAATAATAAAACCTAAACCACCAAACCCGATATCGTTTACCTTTGGCGTCTCAACAAATTTATGATAGAATTCGAAAAGTACATACTAGACAACGGTCTAAAAGTGATTATCCATGAAGACAAATCAACGCCGATGGTTGCTGTCAATGTGGTTTATAATGTTGGTTCAAGGGATGAGGATCCTACTAAGACCGGATTTGCTCACTTGTTTGAGCACTTGATGTTTGGTGGCTCTAAGCATATACCTGACTATGATGAAGTCATCCAAAATGCGGGAGGAGAAAACAATGCTTTTACAAATACCGACCTGACAAATTTTTACGTGACGCTACCAGCTCAAAACATAGAAACGGCCTTCTGGTTGGAGTCAGATAGGATGAAAGCGCTTACTTTCAGCAAAAAAAGCCTAAAGACACAGCAGAAAGTTGTTATCGAAGAATATAAAGAAACTTGTCTAAACGAACCTTTCGGTGATATGTGGCATCATATGTCTGGCATGGCATACAGAGTGCATCCATATCGATGGCCAACGATCGGGCTGGATATGAGTCATATCTCTGATGCAACCATTGACGATGTCAAAAAAATTTTTTATAAATTCTATGTACCAAATAATGCAGCGATCATCTTGTCGGGAAATGTAAAAAGCAAGGACGCTATGATACTTATCGAGAAGTGGTTTGGTGATATAGCGCCAGGAGAGTCTTATAATCGAAACCTACCTAACGAACCCAAACAATCTGCACCACGCCATCATTCGATATTTAATGCAGACTTGCCACATGATGCTAGTTTTATAGCATATCCTACAAGTCCTAGGCTAGATAAAAGATATTATGCAGCTGATTTATTATCCGATGTATTAGCCAACGGTAGATCGTCTCGTTTTTATCAGCGTTTGCTCAAAGAGCAGTCTCTCGTTAGTAACATTGATGCTTTTATCTCGGGGACAAACGATGCGGGATTGTTCCTGATAGAGGCTAAAATGATGCCGGGTGTCAATCATAATCAAGCTTACAAGGCTATCCAAATCGAACTTGACATTGTTAAAAATGAACTTCTGTCCGATATAGAGCTTACCAAACTTATCAATAATGTGGAGAGTTCCATCGCATACGCTGATACTAGCATCTTAAATAAAGGACTCAGCCTAGCCTATTTTGAGATGCTCGGAGATGCAAAGTGGATCAATGACGAATCTTCAAAATATCAAGCCATTACCGCTCACGATATAAGAGACGTGGCAAGAGAGATCTTTGATGATAACCAAGTCAACATTTTGCAGTACGCTCACAAAGACAATTAAAAACTTATTGAAATTAGCTCGTACAATTAAGCCGATTTAACACCTACTGCATCGAGTAGGAACAAATGCATATCGGTATTGCGCATAAATGATTTCATTTTTTCACTTCCCGGACCAAACATAGCCAGTTCTGTATAATCTGCACTATGCTCCATGCTACCAAAAGCGACAGCAGTACGTTTTTGTTGGTATTGTGCGTACTCTTTAAAAGGAAGTTTATATTCATTGTAGAC
>JANMMV010000690.1:0-9956 GCA_031373565.1 Saprospiraceae bacterium | reverse complement strand
TGGTTTTGTCAAAGGAATGACCAAAAAACATTTTTGTTTCCTCGTGGTTCAAATATACAATTATATTACCAAAATTGTATTTTGAGGCACACAAGATCATTTATTTTGGTGGCAAGTGACCGTGATTTCACGTATTTGGCTTTCAATTTCTACTTTATTGATAATGATGTCGTATCTTCTGACATCAAAATGATCTTGTATTAATTGTGGCCATTCAATCAATATATATGCCGCATCATCATACAAATATTCAGTAATTCCGATCTCGTAGGCTTCTTCAATATCTTTAACCCTGTATAAATCCATATGGTAAATCTTATAATTATCAGCCTTATATTCATTGACAATAGCGTAAGTGGGACTTGAGACATCACCCTTGTATCCGAGCTGTTTGCATATGGATTGGATTGTAGTTGTCTTTCCAGCTCCTAGTCGACCTGAAAAACACCATACTTTACTATCTGTGCAAGTTTCTATGATCCATTTGGCAGCATCTTCTGGTAGATCAAACTTTTGGCTCCATTTCATAAATAAAAAATATAGATAATAGTAAGATAAATACAAAATCGAGGTTGAAAGTTCTCATTAGTAATTCCGCAACAATTGCTCTTAAGATTTATCGGTCTAGTATCCTCCTACAATTAGAATTATTTTCAAAACTTTTATGCATAGAAATTGTACATTTGATGTAAAATCATTTAACTCGTGAAGGAAACAGACGTACTTATCATAGGATCTGGAATCGCAGGATTATCGTTAGCAATCAATCTAGCGAAGGATAGATCTGATATCACTATTCAAGTATTAACAAAAACGACGGATAGCGAGTCCAATACATCCTACGCGCAAGGTGGTATTGCAGCGGTATGGGATACAGATATTGATAATTATGCTAAACATATAGCTGATACCCTAGACGCGGGCGATGGGATTTGTGATGAAAAGATCGTCGAAATTGTCGTCACAGAAGGTCCAGAAAGAGTAAAAGATATCATCGAATGGGGAACAAGATTTGATGAAAATGAAAATGGCGAATATGATTTAGGTAAGGAAGGCGGCCATTCAGAAAATCGAATACTGCATTACAAAGACATCACAGGAAGAGAAATACAACGAGCGCTCATCCAAGCTTCCAAAAAATATGCAAATATCATCTTCCATACACATCTCTTTGCGATAGATATCATAACGCAGCACCATAAAGGACGTAATGTTACTCGTCTTATGCCAGATATTGCATGTTATGGAGCATATGTTATGAACAAGGAAACTAAAGAAATCGAGACATGGCTAGCAAAAGCAACCGTCATTGCTACAGGCGGCGCAGGTCAAGTTTACAAAAGTACAACCAACCCTGTTATAGCAACAGGAGATGGAATCGCCATGTTTTATCGAGCCAAAGGTCGTGTTGCTAATATGGAATTTGTACAATTTCACCCCACTTCTCTATATAATCCAGCACTTGAAAACCCTTCGTTTTTGGTATCTGAAGCGGTCAGGGGATTTGGCGCTATTTTACGTAATACAAATGGTGCTGAGTTCATGCAAAAATATGATGAAAGATTGTCGCTCGCGCCAAGGGATATCGTGGCTCGAGCGATCGACAACGAGATGAAAATCTATGGTGATGATTACGAATATCTCGATTGTACGCATTTAGATCAGAAGGCGTTTTACGAGCATTTCCCAAATATTACGGATAAGTGCAAGAGCCTTGGCATAGATCCTTCTAAGGACTATATTCCAGTTGTTCCAGCTTGTCATTATATATGTGGTGGTATTTTGACCGATGAGAATGGTAGCACAAGCATTTCGCAATTGTATGCGGCTGGTGAGTGTACAAATACTGGACTACACGGGGCTAATAGACTTGCGTCAAATTCATTACTTGAAGGATTAGTCTTTGGCGATCGTATACATAAAGATATCTTAGCTAATATAGATCATTTTAAGATTGAATCAGATATTCCAGAGTGGAACGCCGAAGGCACGACGGATCCTAAAGAAATGGTCCTTATCACACAAAGTCTCAAAGAACTCAAAGAAGTAATGAGCTCTTACGTAGGTATAGTACGTACCGATACACGTTTGAAACGCGCACTTGATAGATTACACTTGTTGTATAGTGAGACAGAGATTTTGTACAATACCACTACGCTTTCACCGCAACTCTGCGAGTTGCGAAATTTGATAACTATCGCCTATCTTATAACAAAGGGTGCGCAGATGCGCAAAGAAAGCCGTGGATTACACTATAATACAGATCATCCTGATCAGTTTGATTATAAGGAGACCACGCTGATGTAATTATAAATAGGGTTTATTATGTACTGTATAACATAGTTTTAGGTTTAGGTCTAAGTAATTACGTCTAGTAAAATTTTAATCATAAGTGTTATTGCAAAAAACTGTACTATATTTGTAAGGTATTTTTTGTAACCTCTTAAAAATTTATCATTATGAATACTCCTCATTGGCTCAAATACGGCATTTATTATTTCGCTGTGAGTTTTGTTCTCTTTGTTTTTGGTATTTATGTTACCAAATTGCCTGGGATCATTCAGTTTGTGCTCGGTGTCGGCATGATAGCTTTTTTTTCTCGACTGTTGATACAAGATGTCAGGGCAGATAGCGAAAATCAATACATGACGTATGGCGAAGCATTCCTTCCGATCTTCTTAATGTTATCAGTTGGTCTTATACTGAGCAGTATTTTTACTGCTGTATGGGTTAATTTTATTGACGTTGATGCCAAGGATATCATGATACAGCAAAGTACGGATGCTGCTAGATCGGTTGCGTCATTTATGGGTGCACCAGAAGGAGCGATTGATGACCAAGAAGATGCAATCGCTGGTAATTTTGAATTTAGCAAGATGCTTTTTGGCGTCATTTGGTTACCATTTGTAGGCGCTTTTGTAGCAGCTATAACGGCATTGTTTTTCCGTAAGGAAGAGGTGATCGGTTACAAATAGTTAGAATTATTCTATAAAAACTAAAGCCCTCATCACATTACTGCGATAAGGGCTTTCTTTTTGTAGCGTGAGGCGGGCATGATCCGCCGACCTCGCGATTATGAATCGCGCGCTCTAACCAGCTGAGCTACCACGCCAAGAACTAAGACTCTAGGTAGAGTGATTTTTCAAATCGGATGCAAATATACCACTCTTATATTTGAATATCAAAGTAAAAAGATTATAATTTCGTCCACAAGCATAAAAATCATTCTATAAGATGATGGTCTTGTCGCTCCCTTACTTATAGATAATTATCGCACATCATGCATCAATTTCTTGATTATTGGTGACATTAAAATCGAAAATGCGGCCATCACGAAAGAAATAATGGCCAACATCCAGAAAAAGTAGCTTATGCCATTATCTTTTGCTATCTGTTCTACATTCTCTCCAAAAACACCAGCTCCTTTCATACCGATTGCCACTGCAAGATACCAAACCCCAAACATAAATGCTATCATACGTGCAGGTACTAGCTTGCTTACATAGGACAATCCTACTGGAGAGACACACAACTCACCCATCGTATGAAACAAATAAACAAGCACAAGCCATATCATACTGACAGATGCGGACTCCGCCCCAGGAGAAATTCCGCCAGATCCATACGCTACTGCCACCATACCCAAACCTAGGAATATCATCCCTATGGCCCACTTGGCATTTGCACTTGGATTATATTTGCTCTCCCATACTTTTGAGAACAAAGGTGCGAGCGTAATAATGAATAGAGAGTTGAGAGTTGAAAACCAAGTAGCAGGCACTTCTGTCAATGGAATCATAACTTTTTCTATTTTCAGAAATACGAGAATATCATCACTCAAATTTAATCTACCGGCTGTATAAAAATCCTTGACCAGCATCCACAAAGCTATTGACCAAATAATTACGAAACTAAGACTTAATAAAATACTAGCAACTTTATAGATTTTAAATGTATTTTTAAACAACAGCAACATTACCCAATTTATAATAACCAAAGGAATCAAAGTCATCAATGAATTACCGATCAGAAAGAATAGACTAGAATTTCCTGTCAAGACTCGATTTGTATACTGTTTTGCAAAAACAGTTAAACTGTTAGGTGACTGCTCAAATATTGCCCAGAAAAAGATGGTAATAAATGCGAAAAATAGAACCGCTATAAGTTTATCACGAGTCACCTTTGAATATTGTGATAATCGAAAACCTACTAAGATCAAGAAGAGTATAAGGGCTAGTAAAATAGCTACAGTATTGCCAGAATATCCCATAAATTCAAAGCCAAACATATTGAAACTACTCCCGTAAAATGTAGCAATCTTAGATGCAGGCGAATTTATTAACCACATCATAGCCAAAATGATGCTAATGCTAATCATTACTAACTGCCACCATTGAAAAGGAACCCTTTTGTCAATATCAGTGACATCCACTGTTAATTTATCCTTGGCAATTGGTTTTAAACCTATACTTCCAAATACGTTTTGGGATAACCAAAACTGAAGTGTCCCCAAAAACATAAAAATACCCGCTAATCCGAATCCGTAGCCCCAACCTACTTTTTCACCTAGATAGCCACACAAAAGTATGCCAAAAAACGCACCAGAATTTACTCCCATGTAAAAAATAGTATATGCACCATCCTTTTTCTCAGGGCTATTTTTATACATCTCTGAGATAATAGATGTCATATTTGGTTTGAAAAACCCATTCCCAAAAACCAATAAAATAAGTCCTAAATAGATAGAAGTAGTCGTCTCGAAAGACATTGAAAAATGACCTAGCGTCATCAGTGAAGCTCCTAGAACAACTGCCCATCTAAATCCTATAATTTTATCCGCAAAATAGCCACCCATCATAGTTGATAAATAAACTAAGCCCACATAAGTACCAAATAAAGAAGACGCGGTAGCTTGAGGCCACTCCCATCCACCTTTGACAATCGGGGCCATAAAAAACAAGACTAGTAGTGACCGCATTCCATAAAAAGAAAATCGTTCCCACATCTCTGTAAAGAAGAGTATAAATAGACCTGCAGGATGACCTAGTACATTTGGTGCGAATAAGCCATCCGAAGACTTCGTATTGTTCATTGAAATTGATTTATTGTTTTTTGAGAGTCGTGAAGTTATTTAAATTATTTTACTTCTTGCATTAATTTTTTTAGCAAAGGTGAGATTAGAATTAATATTACCCCAGCAATAAATGCATATATTGCCAATTGTTTGTATCCATCAGTATAGACCATTAGTTTTTCATAATTACTTGCATTTTCAGAAGCATCAGCAATATTCGCTCCTAGAATACCTGCAAAATACTGCCCATAAGCGCTTGCTAAAAACCACATACCCATCATGATAGCTTGTAATCGCTGTGGAGCAAGTTTTGTCATTATTGACATTCCAATTGGAGATAGACAAAGTTCTCCAAACGTTATCACCAGCCAGCCTAATGTAAAAAGATCTAATGATGTAATTCCAGTAAGACTTGTAAAAAACTTTGTTGTGTAGAAAACGTAAAATCCTCCTGCTAAAAACATAAATGCTAGACCAAATTTTATTATCGTATTCGGTTCCTTTTTTCTTTTTGCAAGCCAAATCCAAATCATACCTAGCAAAGCCGCAAATAGTATAACAAATAATGAGTTTGCAGAATTATTTACTCCATTTGGGTCAAGTTGAATTCCCAATACTGTTTTACTAAGATTATTGGAGGCAAATAGACTTAATGACCCACCACTTTGTTCAAAAAATGCCCAAAAAACTATGCTAAAGATAATAAATACAAGTCCTGCCAACATTTTTTTATTATCTACAGCATTCATTTTTGTCATCTCATATCCGAGATACAGCAATGTCAACGGACCGATTGTGTACATAAAATAA
Source organism: Saprospiraceae bacterium (assembly GCA_031373565.1). Taxonomy (GTDB): domain Bacteria; phylum Bacteroidota; class Bacteroidia; order Chitinophagales; family Saprospiraceae; genus OLB9. The sequence goes on along the minus strand of JANMMV010000690.1, from coordinate 4,072 downwards.
TCTGTATACTCAGTTTTGGCAACCATTGTCATAATTAATGGAAGTACTAAGAGCGAAGCTACATACGTTGCTATCTCGTACATCTTTCGTTTACGATTTGTCATATAACCTAGTGGCGATATACCAATATTTGCAAGCGATTTTTGAGTCTGCAGAAATGTGAGCAGGCTAATAATCATGACGATAGCAGCAAAACCAAACGCTACATTCCACCTCAGATTTGCTGGTACCATGCCAGCTAGCATTTCGCCTTTCCCTACTGCAATACATAGATAGCCACCTAATAATGCACCAATGTTTATACCTGCATAAAAAAGCGAAAATCCTGCGTCTCTTCGTATGTCATTTTCTTTATATAACTGCCCAACCATGGTGGAGATATTAGGTTTAAAAAAACCTGTACCTATGATTGTAAAACTGATTCCATAAAAAAAATATGCTTTAGGGTCTACGGCCAATATGCCACTACCTACAATCATCATCAAGCCACCCCAAAATAAAGACTTGCGATATCCTAAAATTTTATCTGCAAACAATCCACCTATAAATGTGAACGCATATACAAAAGCTTGGGTAGCGCCATATTGCAAATTAGCTACAGAGTCATTCATCATCAATTCTGTCACCATAAAATAAATGAGCATGCCTCTCATGCCATAAAAGCAAAATCTTTCCCACATTTCAGAAAAGAAAAGGTGCCACAATTGCTTTGGGTACTTACCCTTAAAATTTTGTATTTCTTCTATCGTTTGTGCAACTGCCACATTACTTGACGCCATGCATCATCTTTTTCAGTTTAGGAGTAAGGGCAAAAAGTAAAACTGATGCTACGCCGCAAAGTATAACAAACACCATAAAAAATTCATAAAGATTGGTGATTTGAAATCCTGCAAATACGGGATAATGATCCATTATATTTTTGTCAGCTAATATTTGTATTTGCTCAGGTGTGGGAGTAACAGTCTTATCTAACACAGCTTGAAGGTCTATTCCAAGGTCGCTTGCTGTCTTAAATTTATCTCCAGTGGCAGGTAAGATTGAACCTAATGTACCCGCTAAAGCATATCCAGAAGCATTCGATAAGAAGAACACACCGTAAAGTAGCGAAGTAAATCTCTTGGGGGCTAGTTTTCCCACCAGGGAAAGTCCGATAGGAGACAAACAAAGCTCCCCAATCGTTTGTAATAAATATAATAATATGAGCCATTTAATACCAAGTAATCCCGCATTACCCAAATCTTTTACATTATTGGCAATAATAAAATAAGCTAATGCAATGGTCGCAAGTCCTATGGCTTGTTTGACAGGAGAGATCGGTTCTTTACCTGCGGCTCTTAATTTATCCCATAAGATACTGAAAGGTATAGCCAACATCACAACGAAGATACCATTGAAAATTTGAACCATTGAAGGAGGCATATTCCATCCTAAAAAATTTCTGTCAGTCTGATTATTAGCAATAAATGTCAAAGATGAACCTGCCTGCTCAAATGCAGCCCAGAAGAATATAACAAAAAATGATACGACATATATGACCAGGATCCTATCCATCTCTATTTTAGAAAGTGAAGTGTCGGTGAGTATTAAGCCGGCCAAAGTCAATCCACTGGCATAAATGGCTGAATACACAACATTTTGGCCTATTACATAGTAAAATAAAAATGCCAATCCAATAAATGCCAATACAGCCAGCATTAAAGATTGATTGGAAAAGATGGCTTTTTGTGACTCACCCTCTTCATAATCTGATGCGATATTGTGTTTTGGAAGGCCTCCCAAAGGTCTTCCCTCAGGTGTTACTACATATTTGTCTTTTAATAGATAAAATGTAAGGGTACCTATCAGCATCGCTACACCAGCTGCAAAAAATCCCCATTTGAAAGCAAATACATCTCTAGTACCATCAACAGCTACCACATCACCTAAATAGGGACAAATAGCCTGACCTAAAAAAGCCCCTACATTGATACCCATATAAAAAATGGTAAAGGCTGTATCTAGTTTATTTTTTTCTTCTTTCGGATATAGATTAGTTACCATACTGGAAATATTGGGTTTAAAGAACCCGTTTCCGAAGATTAAAACACCTAATGCGACATACAAAATTGTTTTGGAGAGCTCAAGATTTGTTCCAAATGTACTAGCGCTGGTAAATAATAAAAATTGGCCTGCTGCCATCAGTAAGCCACCAAGCATTATACAGTTTCTATTACCTAAAAATCTATCGGAAATAAAACCGCCTAACATCGGCGTAAGATAACATAAACCTAAAAATCCTCCATAAATAATTGAAGACTGCTCTTCACTCATCATTAAAGCGTGTACGATGAACAAAGTAAGTAAGGTTCGCATACCATAAAAGTTAAACCTTTCCCACATTTCTGTTCCGAAAAGCACCCATAAACCTTTAGGGTGAGAATTGTTTGTCATATTTGTGTCCATTGAGAATAATTATTTGACGCTAAAAGTATCATATTTTATGAATTATAGCACAATTAATACACAATTATTATTAAAAAGTAATCTTAAGTATGGGTAAGCATCATAGATGCACAATTTATAAATTGGAAAAATACTCAAATTACGCATAATATTAAATATTATCAAACATTTACAATGTTTGAAGCAACTAATATTTTGTGTTTAATAATAGTGGCAATAAAAATACATACTTATTTTAAGTAAACTTCGGGGCTCATCCCCTACTTCTTAATATCTTTGAGTAGATTTTTAGCCTTCAGGTTGTTCTTAGTACTAGCATCCTTGATATCTTTGATGTAGCCGCTTTTACCTGCTTTTTGCTTAGCAATACCACGCTCGACAATGATATCAGCTTCATTAATACCATCCGCAAAGTCTGTAGTGATATTGGCAGCTTTATCTAGTATTTTGACTGCTTCTGCATATTCTTCAAGCTCTATTAGTACTATACCGTATTGATAGTGCGACCATCGTTGCCAAGGTTTATTAGGATTGTCATCAGGGAAATTTCTTCCAGTAAATAACTTTAAGTCAAAAGCAGCCAGTTTCCATTCTTTACGAATGATGTGACAATAAGCCTTTAAGCGACGTGACTTCCAATGTAGCGTTTGTAGTGCTATTGATTTTTTGATAGATTCTTCAAGATTAAGGATTGCATCCTCCCACTCTTCTCTGATAATATGTATCTTAGCTTTACCGTAGTACGATGTAGGTATTGTAGGATCGATAGCAATGCATTTATTGTAATCACGGAGGGCATCATGATAGTTTTTCATGAGCAGATTGACCTTGGCTCTTCGCTCATATGCTTGCGCGTGACGATCGTACTTTTCTATAGCTTGGCTCAAAGCATCTATTGCTTCTACCTCACGCCCTTTTTGTTTCACGAGGCTTCGCCCTTTGACAAATGACATGACTGCTCCTTTATCTCCAAGCGGTTCAATGGTAACAAAATGTTTGATCTCTCCTTCATTAATCAGCCATGCTCTTATAGATCCAGCAATAGCATATTGAGAGCAATATTTTAATAGATCAGTTGTCGTCCTAAAAGCTTTATCACCAACTTGATTTACATAGCGGGGTATTTCAACTGATAGTTCTTCATCTTTAAAGATCTCTTCATACTTAAATAGCACGTCAGACTTGTAGTACGTCTCCATCCGTTGCAATAGCATCTTGGTCATCTTCTCGTAACTTTTGAGAGTGCCAAATTCTAATCTGCCTTGTATGATGGTTTTGTAGAGAATCATTTATTAACCTTTCTGAACCTTATATATTTACCTACTTAATAGAAAAAATCGTTCCAAAAAATAAACTGTCTTCGTGTAAAATATAGGACTATACGCAAATATAACACTAATGCTATCAATATTCTGTATAAAGGCAATTGATTGATAAATTAAATACATATTTACCTTTTTGCAACATAAAATATTATTTAATTATATGTCAAAATTCTTACCCCAACGCTTCTTTTACTTTTTCGTCGGAATTACTTTAGAATTTTGTACGGGATAAGATCCTAACTTTTAGAATTAAAAAAGGCATTCAACCATCTGATTGAATGCCCACCGTTATGTCTTATTTAGAT